>SLFF01000017.1 GCA_007124395.1 Thermomicrobiaceae bacterium
GGGCTCGTCCACCCTGAGCGTAGGCGGCGTTGATCTTCTCGCGCCCTAATCCCGGTATGTCGACCTGCAAGTCCCGCGGAATCGACATCATGGCGACTTCATTGGTCTCGGGATCGATGTTCACCAGAATGATGGTGTCGGAGCGGGCAACCTCGCCGTCTTCCCGGGCGTCCACACCGTAGAGCGCAACGTTGATCTTATCGCTGCCGTCCCAGTCAGGGAGATCTGCGCTTTCGTCATCGAAATCGTCGTCATCTGCGAACCCCTGGCCACTTCCGTCGGGCTGCTGGGTGACGATCTCCGGTGTCCCGTCCGGATTGTCCACGATATCGATGATCGGGTCAGCGTCCTGAAACACCTGGTCAGCGGTTCGCTGCATCTGGATCAGAACCGGCACAATGACGATTGCCGCCAGCATCACCAGAGAGAGGCCCACGGCAAGCAGTCCGAGTCGAAGCGGGGTCCAGCGTTTCTTGGCTTGTTGGTCAGCAACTGCGGGAAACTGTTCGGACATCCGGGGCTGATACTTCGGCGACTGTACCGGTCGACCGGCAACCGGTGCCGAACGAGACTGGCGGTGCCGGCGAATTTCATCAGCACGGAGACGGCGTCCGCGATTCGAAGAAGAACCCGCGTTGCGCTCGTAGGGATGGCGCGTCATGAACTCCACTTCCGAGCGTGCAAGTCGAGCGTGTGCGTCGTCCATTCGTCGACAATTTGGCAAATGGCGCTCGACGCGGGATTATAGCATGGGTAGATAGTCATTCCGGTATGCCTTGCTGTGGTTGACGTCGTTCCATGATGGCCAGCATACTGTGCCTTCGGCGTACCCGACACTGTATCAGAGCATTGCCATTTTCGCTGCTCTGAGTGGTCGATTTCGAGCCGTTTGACCGATTGTCGTTCGCCAGACTGAAATACCGTCCAGCTTTTCAACGAACCGGTAGCCTAAACGTTACACAATACACCGGCAGGTGATGCAAGAACAGAACAGGAAATCCGATGATACTCTCTGACGGCGATATCCGCGAGGCACTGGAATCCGGGCTGATCAGGCTGGAGCCCGTGCCAGATCTGTCAAAACATCTGGGGTCATGCTCGATCGACTGCCGGCTCGGCAATACGTTCATGGTCTTCGAATATTCCCGGCACTCCTACATCGATCCCCGGCAGCCGCAATCCATTGGAGATGCGATGCGGACGATCGAGATTGCCGATGGCGATGCCTTTATGATGCAACCGGGAGATTTTGCACTGGCTTCGACGATGGAGTCGCTGACGCTGCCGGATAACCTGTTGGCCCGCCTCGAAGGCCGGAGCAGCATCGCCCGGCTCGGGATTACCGTGCACAGTACGGCGGCGGTCTTTGAACCTGGCTGGCAGGGAACCGCTACGATGGAGCTCTCCAACCTCGGCCGGATGGCGGTGGCGCTCTATCCGGGGATGCGGATCTGCTCCTTCACGTTCCAGCAGCTGCTGAATCCTGCCCAGGTGCCGTATTCACGCAAGATCAACGCGAAATACGCCGGACAGGATGATCCACGGGCCAGCCGTCTGGCTGAAGAGATCGCCGCTATCAAGAAAGACCAGGGCTGACGTTGAGATCAGCTCTGCTTCGCTTTCGTCGGAGTGATTCCGGCGGCGTGATCCTCGAACCGCGCCAGGATGAACAGAAGCGACGAGAGCCGGTTCAGGTAGGCGATCAATTCCTCGTTCCTGATCTCTTCCTCATGGAACAGATGAACCGCGAGGCGCTCCGCTCGCCGGATGACTCCGCGTGCTGAATCGAGCGCTGCTCCGGGTACCGTGTCGCCCGGAATAATGAAGTGCGGCGGCAGTTCTACCTCTTCGGAGAGGGAATCGGTCTGCTGTTCTACCCAGAGCACGTGTTCATGATTCATTTCGAATTTGTGCTGGTCCATGTTCGACGCAAATGCCAGCTCGGCCATCATCAGATACAGATCGCGCTGGACCTGCAGAATGATCTCGCGAGTCCGGTCGGTGGTAGCCATTGCCCGGGCAAGTCCGAGGAACGACGTTGCTTCATCGATCGTGCCGTAGGTCTCGGGTCTGGCGTGATATTTCGGTACGCGGTCTCCGAGGAGATCGGTGTAGCCAGTGTCGCCCTTGCGTGTGTAGAACACGATATGTCCCTTTCCGGAAAATGGAGATCAGGGCCCCAGGCAGGTATCGCGAGGAGGCTGGACCGATCAACAGCAAGTGTTAGACTGATGAGTGCGTGCCGCAGACCTAATGATGCACCTGTTGACGGCAGGCTAGCAACGTCCGATTCGCTATCGCACGGCGCCTGCCCGGAATCCCAGGGACAAGAAAGAGGTATGACGTTGGCCCTTGCAGAACGCGAACTGCCGCTCACGAACGTTGAGCAGACGCGGGAAGCGCTGGAACTGGCTCTTCGTCCGCGAATTCAGGGTGAGGTTCGTTTCGACCTCTACTCACGGACGCTCTATAGCACTGATGCCAGCAACTACATGATCGAACCGGTTGGCGTGGTCCTTCCACGAACTGTGGATGATATTCAGGCTGCGATGGAGATTGCGGCCGAGTTCGGCGTCTCGATTCTGCCGCGAGGTGGCGGGAGCAGTCTCGCTGGACAGGCAGTCGGGCAGTCACTGATCATCGATACGTCCAAATACATGAATCAAATCGTCGAGTTCGATGCTGATGCCAGGCGTGTTCGCGTGCAGCCCGGTATGGTGCTGGCCACGCTCAATAGCAAACTGAAGCGACACGGCGTAATGTTCGGGCCTGACCCATCGAGCGGTGATCGGGCGACGATCGGTGGCGTGGTTGGCAACAATTCGGCCGGCGCTCACTCGATCCTCTATGGAATGACCAAAGATCACATTGTCTCCGCGCAGACGATCCTCAGCGATGGCACCCCCCTGAGCCTGGGTGAGCTGACCATCGATCAGTGGAAGCAGAAGGCGAGCCTTGATACGCGAGAGGGACGACTCTATCGCGATCTGCTCAATCTGCGGGAAACCTATGGTGAGGCGATCGAGCGAGACTACCCCCGTCACTGGCGCCGGGCCACCGGCTATAACCTGCCGGAGCTGATTCGCGAGGATGGCTTCAACCCGGCACGCCTGATCTCCAGCTCGGAAGGCACGCTCACCTTCGGAGTCGAATACGAGATGGGCCTGGTGGAAACGCCAACCAACACCGCGCTGGCTGTCTTGCAGTTCGATGATCTGGTCGACGCAATGCGCGCCACCACGACGATTCTCGAGTGCGAGCCATCGGCCATCGAGCTGATGGACCGGATGCTGGTCTCGCTGACTCGCTCGCAACCCGGGTATGCTGATCTCATCTCCTTCATCTCCGGCGAAGCCCGGGACGTGATCGTGGTCGAGTTCTACGGCGAGACCGAAGAAGAACTGCAGGCCAAGGTCGATCATCTCGAATCCCATCTGAAGGCCAATGACATTCAGCAGGACATCATCAAGGTGCTTGATGCCAAACGACAGGCGGACATCTGGTCCGTCCGCAAGGCTGGCCTCGGTCTGCTGATGAGCGTCAAGGGCGATGCCAAGCCGATCGCCTGTATCGAAGATGTCTCGGTGCCGGTGGAACACCTGGCCGAGTACGTCGACGAGATTCTGAAGCTGGTGGACAAGTACGACACCAAAGCGGCGTTTTACGCCCACGCCAGCGCCGGTTGTCTGCATATCCGGCCGCTGATCAGCCTGAAGACACTGTCCGGAATCCAGGCGATGCGGGACATAACCCTGGCATCGGCCGATCTGGCGGTGAAATTCGGCGGGGTGATGAGTGGCGAGCATGGCGATGGTCTGGCTCGTGGCGAGCTGAACGAGCAGATCTTCGGTCCGGAGCTCTATCGCTGCATGAAGGAGCTCAAGCAGGCCTTCGATCCGGAAGGTCGGATGAATCCCGGCAAGATCGTTGATTGCCCGCCGATGACCGAGAACCTGCGATACGGTGCCGAATACCGCACCGTCGATATCAAGACGCATCTTGACTTCTCGCAGGAGGGTGGATTCGCCGCGGCAATCGAGATGTGCAACGGTGCCGGCGTCTGCCGCAAGACCGGATCGGGCACTATGTGTCCGTCTTACATGGCAACCCGCGATGAGGAAGACTCCACCCGTGGTCGGGCCAATGCGCTCCGAGCAGCACTTTCCGGTAGCGGTCTGAAGTTCGAGAACTTCTCCGATCCACGGACCTACGATGTGCTGGATCTCTGTCTCTCCTGTAAGGCATGCAAGACGGAGTGCCCATCGAGCGTGGACATGGCCAAGATCAAGACGGAGTTCCTGGCGCAGTATTACGATGCTCACGGAACCCCGGCCCGGGCGAAGATGCTGGCCAATGTGCCAACACTCAACCGGCTGGGCGCTCGTCTGGCGCCGCTTGCCAACCTGGTGATGAAAACGCCACTGGCGAGCATCGGCAAGAAGATGGCCGGCATTCATCCGAATCGGAATCTGGCTCCGTTTGTGTCGGAAACCTTCGAAGCATGGTTCCAGAAGCGTGGCCCACGACAGGAGCACGGCCATCGCGGTCTGGTGGTCTACTACCACGATACCTTTGCCAACACGCAGTATCCGGAGATCGGCAAAGCCACGGTGCGGCTGCTCGAGGCGGCCGGATTCACGGTGGCAATCGTCCCGCAGCGTGCCTGTTGTGGCCGGCCGGCGTATTCCAAGGGTCTCGTCAAGGAGGCCAGAGCGTTCGCAACGCAGAACGTCAAGGCGCTGGCTCCGTATGCCCGCCAGGGAGTGCCGATCGTCGGTACCGAACCGAGCTGCATTCTGACGCTGCGTGATGAATATGCTGATCTGCTGCCGGGTGATCCGGATGTCGCAAAGCTGGGCGCCAATAGTTTCATGATCGATGAGTTCCTCGACAAGCTCGACAAGGATGGCGATCTGGATATCGTCTGGAAGGAACCGGACGGCACTAATGTCCTGTTCCACGGGCACTGCCATCAGAAGGCAGTTGTCGGTATGAAGCCATCGATGTCGATGCTCAACCGGGCAGGCTATATCGTCAAGGAAAGTGGCGCAGGCTGCTGTGGAATGGCCGGCTCGTTCGGCTACGAGGCCGAGCACTACGAGGTCTCCCGGAAGATCGGTGAGGAACGGCTCTTCCCGATGGTCAATCAACAGGCGAAGGAGACGATCATCTCCGTTGCCGGCGTGTCCTGTCGGGAACAGATCGGTCACTTTACTGACCGGCGACCGAATCACATCGCCGAGGTTCTGGCCGAGCGCATCGATATGCGCGCAACGGCTGAGAAGTCCAGCCAGCAGCAGCCTGAGGCGATTGCCGCGGATTAGCGGCTCCCGGCCCTCACAACCGGCCCCCTCTCCCAAAACTGGGAGAGGGGGGACAATTTTGTGGTTATTTCGCTGGTCTGGCTTCCATGACGGCAAAAATGTCGAAAAAATGCGTGCGGCACTCCACGAACTCCACTCCTGCCTCCCTGGCAATCTCCACCGGGTGCCGGTTCCATTGGCAGCCGAACTGGCTGGCGTGGCTATCGGCCCGGAAATCCTGATACCAGCCAATCAAGCGGTTGGAGCTCCGGCCGTGCTCCAGCAAGAGAATCCGGCCGTCCGGCTTGCATACCCGGGACATCTCCTGAATCGCAAGCGCTGGATCAGGGAATGTGCAGGTACTGAGGGTCGATAGCACGGTGTCGAAGCTGTTGTCGAGGAACGGCAGGTTCTCAGCATCAAACAGCGTGTAGGTCGGGTGCATGTTCAACTTGCGAGCCTTGCGATCGGCGATGTTCAGCATGCCCTTGCTGATGTCACCGGCAACAAGGTCGATATCTTCCGGCAGTAAC
>SLFF01000152.1 GCA_007124395.1 Thermomicrobiaceae bacterium
AACGACGGCATCTGGAACCGTTTCTGCACGGCGATGGGCATGGAGCAACTGCTGGAGGATGAGCGCTTCACCGATAACGCCGGGCGCATCACGCAGCGGATCGCCCTGGCCGAAGAGATCGAAAAGACGCTCACGAAGTACGACACAGCCGAAGTCATCACCCTGCTGGAGAAAGCCTCGGTTCCCTGCGGGCCGATTGCCGAGCTACCAGAGGTCTTCGATTCGCCACAGGTGGAGCACTACAACCTGCGCCAGAAGGTGCCGCATCCCACACTCGGTGAAGTCGATCAGACCGGCTTCCCGTATCTGCTCAGTGAGACCCCGTGTGAGATCCGGATGGCGCCACCGGTGCTAGGCCAGCACACCGGGGATGTGCTGCAGGAGCTCGGCTACGACGATGATGCGATCGGCAAGCTCCGCGAGGCCGGGGCAGTCTGATCAGCATCGACCCTCCCTGAACCGCAGGGAGGGTCAGACGTCTCCCTCAGCGGCTACTACTCCACCTCGATGACTCCACGCGTTCCATCAACGGTCACCATCTGCCCATCGGTGAGCGTCGATGTTGCGGTTCCGGTTGCCACCACCGCAGGAATGCCGTACTCCCGGGCGATGATCGCCGAGTGGGAGAGGACGCCCCCGGTATCCGTCACCAGTGCTCCTACGCTGGAGAAGAGGACGGACCAGACCGGTGAAGTGATCGGACAGACCAGCACATCCCCCGGCTGGAGTTTGTGGAACTCGGCGACGCTCCGGATGATCCGGGCTGGCCCGCGATAGGTCCCCGGTGATGCAGAGACCCCGCTGATCCCATCGCCCTGGGCCGGAACTGGCGTATCCTGCGATATCGGCGCCTATGAGGCTCAGTAAACCAACGTGTCACTCGATATTTCGGCACCCACAACGGCTACGATAAGTACCCAGGCAACGGTGACGATCACGCTCTCTGGAACCGGTCTGCAGCAGATCCCGTCCAGCGAGCGGGAAGTGGTCTATTTCGACAAGGCGCGAATGGAGATCAACGACCCCGGTGGAGATCCGAGTTCGGTCTGGTTCGTGACCAACGGTCTTCTGGTGGTGGAGATGATCACCGGAAATCGTCAGTTCGGGAACGATCTGTTCCTGCCATACGATCCGTGGTTCAGCAATATCGCCGGTGATCTGAATGGCCCGATCTACATCGCCATGCAGGGCTTGCTGAACGCGTCTCCGCAGTCAGTCGGCACGTTGCTGACTGAAGAGGTCGATCGATGCGGCAACGTCGCATCGGATTCTTCGTGGGGAAACTGCGAGATCATGGTCGGACATGTCGATACCGTGACCGACCACGGCATTGCGGAACCATTCTGGACGTTCATGAACAGCCAGGGACTGGTCTATGAGGATGGGGACATGTTCACCGACGACCTCTTCCTCAATCCGTTCTACGCCACCGGTCGGCCGATTACCGAGGCATACTGGACCAATGTTCTGGTGGCCGGGGCTCCACGGGACGTGCTGCTGCAGTGTTTCGAGCGGCGCTGCCTGACCTAAACCCCGGGCAACTCCGCGGGCTTCGTCGTCGAAGCCGGCAACGTCGGCCAGCATTATTACCATTGGCGATATGTTCAGGCGCCGGATTAGATGACCACACCCCCACCATGCGCTTCTCCCTCTGCCAGGACCTGTCCTGAGCCTGCCGAAGGATCTGAGAGGGTCGGGGTGAGGGCGATCACCGCCACTAATCCAGCTGGAAGAACTTGTACCCCTCGGCGAGTTCCATGTCCCACGACGTGCTGAATCCGGACCGGCGTGCCTCGGCCGCGGTGTCTCGGCCCCATGTTCGCAAGAGCTCGGTGGGATCGAACTCTCCGACCTGGCTGACGTGCGCCTTCAGCGATGCCAGCTTCTTCTCGAAGACATGCGTGGTGTTGACCCAGACGTCCGGGGTATTGCTGCCAGCCAGGAAGATGTATTTCGCTTTGTGCGGTTCGTAACCTTCCTCGATCAGTTGCGGGAACGTCAGGTGATCCCGGGCGGATGGGAAGACCGCGGCCAGTGCGGCTTCGCCCATTGCGATATGGTCCGGGTGCTGAATGTACTCCTGCGCGACGAACCGGCTGGTCGGATCCTGGCAGATCACCGCTTCCGGCTTGTGCTTGCGAATCATCCGGGTGATCGCCAGCCGCAGATCGAGATCAGGTACCAGCGTCGCGTCTGCATAGCGCAGGAACTCGACATGCTTCACCCCGAGGATCTCCGCCGCGTTGCGCTGTTCCTGCTCGCGCATCTCGATCAGTGTTTCGGTGGGAATATCAGGGTCACTGGTGCCCTTATCACCACTAGTGCCGGCGAGGTAGGTAACCTCGCAGCCCTGCTCGGCCCAGACCGCCGCGGTTCCAGCCGTGACGAACTCGGCATCATCGGGATGCGCGAAGATCACCATCGCGCTGGACGGCACCGGCAACTGGCTCTCGTGTCTGATCATGCATACCTCCGGAGTGGTGTAATTGGAATCATTACGATCGGGCTCACCAGTGTGAACCCGTCGATGTCAGGCTGTGAGAATACATGATGCTCCGATGGTGTCCACACCGAACGATGAGACAAGCCGTTTTTCCGGAGCCGAGCGAGACAGAGGCAGCAACTCGTGGTTGATTCCGATCTGACAGATATTTTTCATCAGGGGAGTAGCCAGAAACCGTCCTACGATACAACCCTCCCCAAGCCCAGGCAGGAACCGTCTCAGATGCTCGATCCCAAGGCCTTGCGGGTCTGGCGGATCGGCGCAGCACTGGGAACACTGTTCATCTGGATCCCGGCAGCGGGCGCGGTCATCGGTATGTACTTTGGCGACTGGCTCTGGCCATGGGCGCTATTGATTCTGCTGTTTCCGCTGCTCATCACGATTCTGCAGGTGTTCGTGATTCCGCCGCTGGAGTGGCGCCGCTGGCGCTATGAGGTTTCCGAACGAGAGATCGATCTGCAGCGGGGTGTCTTCGTGATGACGCGAACGCTGGTGCCGATGTCCCGGGTGCAACACGTTGATACGCAGCAAGGGCCGTTGCTCCGGTATTACGGCCTCTCGGCTGTCACGATTACCACCGCGGGTGGCGGGCACGAGATCCCGGGACTCTCCGAAGACGTTGCCGCGGACGTGCGAGATCGCATTGCTGCGCTTGCCGGAGTTGCTGACGATGTCTGATCCCCAGCGCCTGCATCCGGCGGCGATCATCATTCTGGCTATCCGGGTCAGCCGTCAACTGGCACTGCCGTTGATGGCTCCGGCGGTCTTCAGCCTGATCAATCAGGGGCTGGACGCGATCAGCTATGGGTTTCTCCTGTTACTGCTTGGCGCGCTGGTGCTGCTGGTGGTGCTCAGCGCTGGCTGGGGCTTTCTCTACTGGCAACGCTATACGTACCAGATCATCGATAACGAACTGATCCTGAAGCAAGGCATCATCTTCCGGAAGCAACGCTCCATCCCGCGAGAGCGGATTCAGGCGATCGATCTGGTGGAAGGTGTGCTGCATCGCGTGTTCGGTCTGGTTTCTGTTCGTGTGCAGACCGCGGGCGGGATTGGGCCCGGTTTCTCGTTGCTCGGCATCTCCCGATCGGAAGCCGACGCACTCCGACAGGAACTGGCACTGAGTCCGGCGCAGGTTCGCTCGGTGGCGGCTGCTGAAGTTACGGCCGCCAACGAAATCGATCTGGACCCAGATGCCGAACCGGCTGTGCAGGCTGCCCCGGCACTCGCCGAGGCCGATCCAGCTCCGATCCGCCAGTTGACCTTTCCGAAACTTCTGCTGGCTGCGGCCACGTCCGGCAGTATCGGCATTGCCTTGCCGATCGTCGCCTCGGGCGTCTCGCTGCTCAACAACATGATGCCGAACATCGATCTGTTCGAACTCGGCACCATGCTCTTTGGTGGGGTTTCGTGGTGGTCGATCGCGCTGTTCGTGCTGATCGCCGCCTGGATCATGAGCTTCTTCGGGACGATCCTGGCGCACACCGGCTTCACCATTCGACGGTCTGAAGACAATCTGCTAATCGAACGCGGCCTGATCGAGAAACGTCGAGCCACGGTGCCGCTGAACCGGATCCAGGCGATCCGGGTGATCGATGGCGTGCTCCGTCAGCCGTTCGGCTATGCGATGGTGAAAGTCGAAAGTGCCGGGTACGGTGAGGATGCGGCCGAGTCGTCAGTGCTGTTTCCGATGCTCCCGAGGCAGGATGTCCGCGAGTTTCTGGAAGCTACCGTGCCGGAGTTTGCCTGGGATCCAGAGCGGATCGAGCGGCCACCCCGACGAGCAATTCGTCGCTACATCACCCGGATGACCCTGATCGGCCTGCTGATCTCTGCGATCGTGATCGCGATCTTCTACCCGATTGGACTCTGGGCGCTGGCCACACTCCCGTTTTTTGCGATCTTCGGCTACCTCTGCTATCGGGATGCCGGCTGGGCACTCAGTAACGGGATGATGGTGCTTCGCTATCGCTCGCTGGCGCGTTCCACGGCAATCATCCCGAAGCGGCGTATTCAGTCCAGCGATGTGACGCAGAATATCCTGCAACGGCGGGCGAGCCTCGGAAATATCCAGGCAACGGTCGCCTCCGGGGTTTCCGGCGCAACCTTTACCGTCATGCACCTGGATAAAGGTATCGCCGACCAGCTCTTTTCCTGGACGGGACGCAGCCGGACCCGGCTCGATACCGCCCGTCTGCCCCGTCAACTGGCTCCGCGAAGGCCAGTCGATGTGTGGGCCGATATCGATGCCGAACCAGAGCGCGCTTCCGGTTCAGAACCTTATCTGCCGGGGGACTCGCGCTCCTGATCATGCGAAATGCGGCAGTATCTCTCGCCCGAGTGTCCGGATCGCTTCGGCCGGGTCTGGTCCGAGCGGCGGTCCGAAACTGAGATGCGTTGCGCCGCGGTCTACAAGTTGCTCCAGTCGTTCGATCACTACATCCGGACTTCCGGCAATGCCGATCCGCAGCATTCGCTCATCTACCAGTGACCGGGCCTTGAGCGGGTCACGCTCGGTCATCAGGGCGTGCTCGATCGGGCGGAAATCGTCCTGGATTACCCCGAGTCGATCCCAGATCAACGGGCTGAGTGCGTGACCGTAATAGGCGATCTTGTCCTTGAGGACGTCCTCTGCTACCTGGCGATCATCACTGATCGAGCACCAGACACACGCCGCGAAATCGATCTCGTCCATTGAGCGTCCGGCCGTCTTCGCGCCTTCATGAACCAGCGGAAAGACGGTGTCGTAGTGCTCTGGCGGAAAGAGAAGCGGCAGCGCGCCGTCGGCCACTTCGCCGATGAGCCGGAGCATATTAGGGCTGAATGCGGCGAGGTAGATCGGCACCCGTCGCTTTGCATCGAACCGCAGGTACGCTTCGGATTCCCAGCCCTCGACTGGCTGACCGGTCAGGGTTGCGTTGATGGCCTCGATGGCCTGTCGGGTTGTCGCCAGCGGGCGTTCCTGCGGCATACCGAGCCATTTCAGGAATTCCCCGGCTCCGGCCCCGATTCCCAGATTGAAGCGACCCCCGCTCAGTTCATCGAGCGTGGCGGCCATCATCGCGATCTCGGACGGATGCACTGTATACGGATTCACGATGCAGGTACCGATCTCGATTCGGCTGGTGGCCTGAGCAACTGCCGCCAGAATGACCGGTGAGCTGCGGAAGAAGAGATCGTGACTGACCCAGAACTGATCGAAGCCGGCATCCTCGGCGATCTTCGCCATCTCCGGATAGGCTGCAACTGGCCAGTCGTTGTTCAGCCGAATACTGAATCTCA
>SLFF01000198.1 GCA_007124395.1 Thermomicrobiaceae bacterium
AAGGTGCTCTACCTGCTCCCGAACAGCCACAACGTCCGGTTCTACGAGACGGGGACGCTGCTGACCTACTACTGGAAATGGGTCAAGCGGCTCTGCTTCAATGCCCAGCGTGAAATCTTCGAGACCGCACGACAGGAGACCGAGCAGGTCTCGGCCGCGTTGCCGGGCATCGGTCAGTACATCGCGCGACCTCCGTGCGTTGTTCGTCACGCGGCCGGATCGAAGCCGTTCTGCCCCGAGGGAAGCCGGTACTGTGGTATCCCCGTCTGGCGCAACTACGACTTCACCACCATTGCCCAGCGACGGGTGATGTAGAGGATGCCGCTCAATTCACGTGACGGATTCTCAGACTGGATTGTCATCTAAAAGTTCAGTATTATTGAGTTTATGCATGACAATACTCTGACCAGGCCGGATCACCAGGCGTTGTTTCGCCATGCTTCCGAGTGGCGTGGATACTTCACCACGAAACAGGCGAAGGCGTGCGGGTTCGAACCGAATCTGTTGAACTACCATGTCAAATACGGCCGGTTCATTCGAGTTCGGCGTGGACTTTACCGGTTTCGTGACTTCCCTGGGATGCCGCATGATGAACTCGTGCAGGCATTGCTGAAGGTAGGGATCGAGGAGGCACTGATTTCGCACCAGAGCGCTCTGGAAGTGCTCGAGCTCAGCGATGTGATCCCGAACATAATCTCTATCACGGTGCCTCGATCACGTCGCTATCTTCGTGCACCCGAAGGCGTTAGGCTTCATACGTCATCACGAGAAATATGGCCACGAGACCGAGTCGAGCGTAACGGAATCAGAATGACCGCCGCCGCTCGAAGTATTCTTGATTCGGCCGAGGTGGGACTTGCTCCGGAACAGGTTGAACTCGCTGTCTGGCAGGCGATTCAACGGGGACTGACAACGAAGACCGAACTGGTATCGGATGTTCAGGACCGGAGCGCGTATGTTCGAGCGATTATCGAACGTGCGCTGGAGGAGCTATCCCGTGAAATACGCGTGCGCTGAGGCTTTTCGGCAAGCTCTCGAAGATCGTCTCAAGCAGCAGGCCCGAGATCAACACGTCGACGTGAATCGACTTCGCAAATTCGTGGTATTCGATCGACTTCTCGCGCGCCTGAAGCACATCTATCCCGACGGATGGGTCCTGAAAGGTGCGCTATCACTTCAACTCAGGTATTCGCATCTGTTTCGCACCACACGGGACGGAGACCTTGGACTATGGGGTGACCTGGAGTTCACACTACGAATGATCGAAGCGGTGGATCTCGGAGACTTCTTCGGCTTCGCGATAGAAAGCATCCCTGCTCTTGACAAGCTTGAGGATGCGGCCGCCGTTCGATATCGGGTCGTGTCTACCCTCGCGAGACGGAGATTCGAAGTGGTGACGATCGACGTTTCATTTGGAGAGCCTCCTATCCAGCCTCCAACGATTCTCGAAGGCACGGGGCTACTGTCGTTTGCTGGAATTGAGCGACTGCAAATCCCAACCTTGCCGCTCGAACAGCATATCGCCGAGAAGGTCCATGCTTACACGCGAGTTTATGAAGGTGGAAGAAGAAGCTCGCGATCAAAAGACCTCGTTGACCTGATCGTTGTGCAGGCCAACTCCTCGACGAATGCTGGGTCGCTGCGTGTAGCTATCGACCATACATTTTCTGGTCGGGAGAATCAGTCGGTGCCGGTCTCACTTCCACCCCCACCTTCTGACTGGTCACGCTCATATCGGGAATTTGCGCGGGAGACGGCGATCTCGCAGAACCTTAACGACGGGTTTCAGCTCGCGTCAGCATTTCTGAACCCGATCCTTCGCGACGATGTCTCACCGGAAGCGATCTGGAATCCAGAGGTGCGCGTCTGGCAACCAATCTGACCGGGGAAGCTGGTCATCAGGCCTTCCGTGCGGCAGGTTCTGGTTCCTCCTCAAGCTCCGGCCCTTCGGTCATTCCCGGATCGATCTCCTCGGGAGCGATATGGTAATCGTGAATGATCTGGGCAGCGATCGCTCCCCCGAAAATCACGATGTTTGCCTGAATGAAGACGAAGAACAGGAACGCAACTACCCCGCCCAGCGCACCGTAGACTTCCTGATAGTTGGCGAAGTTGGAGACGTAGAGGCTGAAGCCTCCCTTGACGAGTTCGAACCCGATTGCTGCGAAGGTCGCACCGATTGCCAGGTAGCGAAGTGGATACCGCGCGTTCGGCAATACCCGGTAGAGCATGAGGAATGCGGTGAACGATAGCACATAGGGGATGAGGAAGTACGCCACACTCCATGTCCACGAAGATAGCTCAGTCTCGCGGAACCACTCGGCGAACTGAGATTCCAGCACCCGAACAGTGGCAGTAGCCGAAACCGAGATGAGCGCTAGCAACATAATCGCCGGGAGGTTGAGCATATCCATCAAGCGGCCGACCAGGAAGTTCCGCGTGGATGCGATGTTGAATGCCAGGTTGAGGCCTCTCCTGAGCGCTGCGAACATGTTGCTGGCGGTCCAGGCGGTGCCCAGCAGGCCGATGACAAGCAGCACAGGGGAACTGGCGGCGGAGACGTCGGAGATGACTGCATGGATGTCGCTGCGGATGGCGAACCCTGCCGGGACAACGTTCAGGATCGAGTCGACCACCTGCTCCTGCAGCTCGGGATTCCTGACGACGAGTCCGAATACCGTGACTACAAAGATCATCGTGGGGAAAAGCGAGAAGAAGACATAGTATGACGTCGCCGCGGCGTAGGTCATGGCGTCATCACGCATGAATTGCTTTCCAGCACGGAACAGAACATCCATCGGATAGATGCGCCGGCAAATGAATTTCCCGAACTGTTCCGCTCGCGATATTGCGTCGTTCGCGACGTCTTTGCCGATCATGTCTTACCCCTGGCCATTTGTTCTGGCTTCAACCCTGACAAATGTAAGGTTACCCACCCGTTCAAGTATCGTGGATACCGAGGCTGGATTCACCAACGGCAAACTTTGTAATTGCCCCGTGACTAAGTGACCGATAATTGGCTACAGTTCCGGTCGGATCAGACGATAGATTATGCCTGCAGCGATCGAGTTCGACCGCTATGGACGTGGACTTCAGCGGAAAGCAGCTGCATGACGAGAGGCGTGACCGCTGAAGAGCGGCGCACAGACCGTGCGAAACGCACCAGCCAGATCAAGCAGATATTGATCTCGATACTCGGCCTCAACTTCCTCGTAGCAGGTGGGAAGATCGCCGTTGGCCTGTCTTCGAATAGTCTTAGTATGACGGCCGACGGTATTCACTCGCTGATGGATGGTGCGTCGAACCTGGTGGGCCTGGTCGGGATCGCGGCGGCCTCTCGTCCACCGGACCCGAACCATCCCTATGGACACCGACGTTTCGAGACGATTACTTCACTCGGCATTGCGTTGTTCCTGTTGCTGGCGCTTCAGCAGATTCTGCAGGGGGCATGGAGCCGCTGGCAGTCCGGCGATTCGCCGGAGATCGGGCCGATCGCGTTCGTGGTGATGATCGTCGCCCTCGGTATCAGCATCACGGTGACGCTCTGGGAGCGACGAGCCGGGAAACGCCTCAACAGCTCGATTCTGCTGGCTGATGCTCGCCACACTGCCAGCGATGTCATGATCTCGATATCGGTGCTTCTTGGCCTTGTCCTCATTCAGCTTGGCTATCCGTCGGCAGACTTGTTTCTGGCGCTGGTGATCGCCGGAGCGATCGCCTGGGCTGCCTGGCAGATCATCCGGGATGCCGCACTCTCGCTGTCAGACGTGGCGGTGCACTCTGCCGACGACATCGACAGGGCAGCTCGACATGTCGAAGGCGTGCAGGGCGTCCACAACATCCGAACCCGTGGAGGCGAAGGGATGACCTGGGTCGATATGCACATTCAGGTCGATCCGGGCATGGCCGTTGATGCAGCGCATGAGATTTCCAGCTCCGTTGCGGCAAAGGTGGAGCAGGAAGTTGGCGAGCCAGCCGACGTCACTGTTCATATCGAACCGGCCACCGATGAGCACCTGAGACCGAGGCGGAATTATCATCCAGATGACGAGTAATCGGCAGGTGCCGGCATCCCTTGATAGCATGAGCAATGGATGGACGTTATTCCGGTGGAGGATGGTCTGGTGCGTTCTGAATCGTGGTCCTCTCGTGGACCTGACTACTCGGATTCCTATCGGCAGCAGGCTCAGCAGCTTGCCCGGCAGTTTGCGATCATGGAAGGCGTGGTCGGCGTCCTCCTGTCTGGCGGGCTGACCTTCGGTGAAGCTGATCGCTACAGCGATATCGATCTCACGGTCTATCTACGGCAGCAGTCGCTCAGAACCTGGTATTTCGGCGAAGCACCCCTGCCCGAGGGAAAGTCTCGATACCGCGATCTCCGGCTGAATGTTTCCTATCTCGACTACGAACTGGAGCGGGACCGACAGTGGACTTCCGCTGAAGTCTGGCGGGCGTCCCGTGCGGCGGTGCTCTACGATCCGGAAGGCCTGATTGGCGAACTTCTCGACTCGAAACGGCCAGACGATGCGCAGCTCCGTGATGAGGCCCGCGAACTGGCTGCCGATATTCGCTTCACGCTGGATCATGCGGTGCCGGCATGGCTGTATCGTGGTGAAGTGCTGGCCGCTCATACGTTGCTCAATCAGGCGTTGTCCCAGCTCATTCAAATGATTCACCTGACAAATGGCTCCCCGGCTCCGGAGTCGGGCTGGGATGTCGTGCTGCTTCGCTCTACTGGTGATCTGCCGGATGACATCGTCGAGCGTTTGCAGGAGGCACTTCGAACCGGTGATCTCACGGCTGCCGATGTCAGTCGTCGACGATATGTCGTCAGCACGTTGTTGCGGGAGACTGCCGCGCCGCCTGCTCCGGAGCAGGGATCTGCCAGCCGGGGAGAGGCGGAATCACCGCTGCAGGGAATGCTCAGGCACCTGTTGAGACACGAACCGATCGAGATCGACGAGTTCCTGGCCGGGTTCGATCGTCGCCTGTTGATTCAGAGCCCCGCATTCGAACTGGTCTGGGTCGATCGCCAACCGGACGAGACATTGATCCGCTTCAATCACGAGCGACTGGGCCACATCGCCCGGCACGAACTGGGTCGCTTTCTGGATAGTCAGCAGCGGATCATCCGGGAACTGGCGGCGATCGCCAGCGACGAGAACGATTCCTGATGTGGCAGAGAGACAAAGGAGTGAACGATGCCTGAAGGGAGCAACCAGCCGCTTCGTGTGGCTGTTCCGGCGGACGCCGAACGATGCAAGGAGCTCGGCGTCATTGGCTGGGAGACCACCTACTCCGGGTATGTTCATGAGCACAATCGACGGGCCTACCTGAACGGGGACTTCTGGTCGATCGATCGGCTTCGGACAGTCCTCGCCGATGACTCCGCGGTCAATCTGGTTGTAGAGCAGGGAGGTCGCGTCATCGGGTTCATCACCACTGAAGCGCTGGATGATGGTCGGTACGAGGTCACTCGTCTCTACGTCGATCCAGAGGTGCGCAGTCGAGGGATCGGCGCCCGGATGCTGCAGTCAGTGTTCGATGAGTTGCGCCGCCGTGGCGTGGCCGAAGTAATCGTCAACGTCTTCGGCGACAATCACGCCGGGCGCCGCTTCTACGAACGCCATGGCTTCCAGCTCTCTGACGATGTCTGGTGCATGGTCGGAGACCAGCGCCTCAGCGATGTCTGGTATAGCCAGCGGTTGTGACGGTCTTGTATCTCCCTCTCCCAGTATTGGGAGAGGGCCGGGGTGAGGGCAGTTATCATGGAGGG
>SLFF01000292.1 GCA_007124395.1 Thermomicrobiaceae bacterium
ATGATCCGATTCTCACCGCGCAGATCGACATCAAATCTCCGTCCGGTGCCAACGCACTGGGATGCAGTTCGGTCGATGCGCTCCTGCTCGCCAACGAGCACCGGCTTCCTCTGATGATCGATGACTCCGAATGGGACAGACTGCAGCGCTTTCTGGAGACTGGACAGAACCAGCCCCAGGCATCGACCGGAACCAGTGGATCGCTCGAAGCACCACCGGATGTCTTCCGGGACTTCATCGAATCGCTCGATCTCGATGAGGATCGCCCATCCTAATGACCCCCGCAGGTTCATCTTCTGGTCTATGATGGTGCCAACAGCATCGATTCAGCCAGACAGGAGACCCTGTGAAGATTACCGAGATTCAGGCCGTGCGGGTCGACATCCCTCCTCCGCAGCCGAAGACTGCTGCCCGGCGGCCGAGCTGGCGAGCATCGACGCCGATCGGTGCTCCGATGAACAAGTACCCGGACTTCCCGCCCGGCCTGCCGATGCAGACGCCCGGTGTCGGTGGGGCGCCGGTCTGGGTGAAGGTGACCGCCGAAGATGGCACCTGGGGACTCGGCCGCACGACCTTCGGGGAGCCAGTCGCTGCGCTCATCGATTTCCACTACGCCCCAATCCTGACCGGTCGGGACTGCTTCGCTACCGAACTCCTCAACGACATGATGTGGCGTTCCAGCCTGCATCACGGGGCAGCCGGCCTCTCGGCGATGGCCCAGAGCGGAATCGATCTGGCGCTGTGGGATCTTAAAGGAAAGCTGCTGCAGCAACCGGTCTATCGCTTGCTCGGTGGACCGGCCCACGAGAGCGTCCGCTGCTATTGCACAAGTGATGATCTCGACTGGTCGATCGAGCTCGGCTTCGAGGCCTTCAAAGTCACCAATCCGGTCCATTACGAGCAGGGCATTGCCGGGCTGAACATCATCGAGGAGAAGATCGCACACGCCCGTGAGGTGGTCGGGCCCAACCGGGAACTGATGTTCAACCCGGTGATGGCTTACGACGTCGAGTTCACCATTCGCCTGGCTGAGCGGCTCCGCCCCTACGAGCTCGCCTGGCTGGAAGAGCCGCTGATTCCGGACGATCTGGAAGCACACATTCAGATCCGCAAGGCGATCAATTTCATGTCCATCGCCACCGGAGAAGACCACCACACCCGGATTCCGTTCCGGCAGTTGATCGAGCATCGCTGTGCCGATGTGGTGCAACCCGATCTCCACTGGTGCGGCGGGATCACCGAAGCGATGAAGATCTATCACATGGCGGAAGCCGCCGGAATCAAGACTAGTCCCCATGCCGGGATGAATACCCCGTATGGCCAGCACTTCTGCTACGCCCTGCCTGAATGTACCTGGGGCGAGTTTCACCTCAGCACTCCGGTCGGCGTTCCACTCGAAGAAGTCAAAGCAATCCCGGGGATGTCCGTGCCGGTAAACGGACGACTGGTACCGTCGGATGCACCCGGTTTCGGTCTGGAGATCCCCGAGGAATGGATCAGCCCCTGGGAGCACGGCAAGACGGCCGACGATCTGACCCCGGTATCGCTCTGAGTCATCGATGATCTCGAATCTTTTAGGGAAGGAACACAGATGTCCACTGGAAAATCACTGAAGCAACGCATCGCTGACCGGGAAGAACTGGTCGCCCTGCGTGTCGCGGTCACGATGGATCGCGGTTCGGTCGAGAAGGCGCTCGAATCGCGAAAGTACGCCATGCTCTACGTTGAGGGACAGCACTCGCCGTTCACCGAAGACCAGCTGACCAGCTTCTGCGAGATGGCCGGAGAGATCGACATTCCGGTGAAGCTGCGGATTCCCCACACCTATCACACCTATCTGATTGGCCGGTACTTCGATTTCGGCCCGGTGGCGATCATGGTGCCGGAGATCGAGCAGGAAGCCCAGGTCGACGAAGCGATCAAGTACACCTACTACCTGCCCGAAGGCCGCCGCAGTTTCGGGGGGCCATCCCGGTATGGCATCGCGTCTGGCAAGGCACCTGAAGGCCTGCACTCATATGCAGCCTGGTGGAACGAGCAGGCAGTGCTTGGCATCATGCTGGAGTCGGTTGAAGCGATCTCCAACGCTCGACGGTTCGTGAAGCCGGGACTCGATTTCATCGCCTTCGGCACCAGTGATCTCGGGCTCAGTCTCGCAACCAACCCGCAGTTCCCGATTCAGGACACCGACGACTGCATGCGCTACGTGGCCGACCAGGTGAAGGATCAGGTGGCGCTCGGCATGGCGATCCCCACAGCGCCCGATGAGCGGGATCGATACCGGGATATGGGCATCACCATCTTCCAAGAGACGCTGGTGTCGAGGTAGGAACCACCGGCCCTCACCCCCGGCCCGCCTGCCTTGACCGGATGCCGTCTGAATGCGCATGATGTTCGGGACGAGCGACCCTGATCGGTTTCCGGGCACGAGGAGCTTTCATGGCGGACGATCTGTCCACCCGTTTCGATTTCGCGACGATCGCGATCCACGCTGGCGAGGCACCGGATCCAACGACTGGTGCTCAGAACACCCCGATCTATCAGTCGGCGACGTTTGCGCTTCCGGACGCGTCCCAGCAGGTGAAACAACCCGGCGGCCAGCCCGAGGGGTACTTCTACACCCGTGAGGGGAACCCCACGACGGCCGTTATCGAGGCGAAGGTTGCCGCGCTGGATGGTGCCGAGGCTGCGATCGCGTCTGCATCGGGGATGGGTGTCATCTCGGCGGCGCTGCTCACGGTGCTCAACCCCGGCGATCATCTGGTCTGTGCCGATTCGATCTATCCCATCAGTCAGGATTTCATAACCACCGAGCTACCGCGTCTGGGAATCGATGTCTCGATGGTCGACATCACCGATCTGGATGCTGTTCGTGAGGCGATGACGCCAGCAACTCGGGCAGTTCTCACCGAGTTTCTCTCCAATCCGGAGCTGGCCGTGGCCGATCTCCCGGGACTGGCCGAGATCTGCCGGGATCAGGGTGCCAGGTTGATCGTCGATAACACCTTCGCTACGCCGTATCTGCTGAAACCGCTCGAGATCGGCGCGGACATCGTGCTGCATTCGGCAACGAAATACATCTCCGGACATGGTGATGCGGTGGCGGGTGTGGCCGCAGGATCGCAGGAGATGATCGGGCCGATGCGCCGCTTCGTGGCCCGCTATGGTTCGCCGATCAGCCCGTTCAACGCCTGGCTGCTGATTCGAGGCATCAAGACGCTTCAGCTCCGTATGGAACGGCACTGCCAGAATGCCGAGCGCCTCGCCCGGTTCTTCGAAGAGCATCCGGCGATTACCCGGGTGATGTACCCGGGGCTGCCGGATCATCCGGGGCACGACCTCTGTGGGCAGCTGACCGGGGGACGCTTCGGCGGGATGATTGCGTTCGAGCATCGGGATGGAGAATCCGGCTGTCAGCAGTTCGCCAGCAAGCTGCAGTTGGCCTGTCGAGCGGTAAGCCTGGGAGATGTCTCCACGCTGGTGCTGCCGTGGACGGGACGCAACCTGGTCCGGCTTTCGGTGGGAATCGAAGGCATCGATGATCTGATTGCCGATGCTGATCAGGCGCTCGCCTGATCAGGCGAATTCGATAACAACAAAGAGACCCCGTTTCCGGGGTCCCTCTGCGCCACATCTGCGTGGAATGTACGTTGTCTGTTTGCGGCTAGCTGGCCGCAGTCTGCTGCTTGTTACGAGCGGCTTCGGCCTTATCGCGTCGGAGCAGGTAGCCCGGGCTCCATGGTGCGCCCAGCGCCGGGAGCAGGAACCGATCGAATCCCCAGTGTCCGGCAACCTTCCAGCCCAGGATGATCAGGATCGCCAGGGCACCGAGTACCGGGTTGGTCGAGGCCGTACCGGCCAGCATGAACGAGACGTTCATCATCAGGCCACCGAAGGCCGCGACACCGGTCAGAACTCCGAGAATCAGCGCGACACCGACCAGGACTTCACTGACGGCGATGACTGGTGCCATCCAGGTGAACCATTCGCGCTCGAGCATGAAGCTCAGGAAACCGTGGTACCAGTCGTAAGAGATCGTGCCGGCGCCTTCCGGGCCACCCTCGGTGGCGTTCGTCCAGTACCCCTGAACGGCCACACCGGTGTCCATCCACGCCTCGCTGGTAACTTTGCCCCAGCCAGCATCGAGCCACTGAATACCGAGGTATACGCGAGCGATCAGCCACATCGGCGCCGTGCGAAGGTCGCCGAACAGGAAACTGGTGAACTTCGGATCTTCGACGACATCTGTTGATACCGGCGCCGGTGCTTCACCTTCCTGAGCCTTGCGATAGTCGTAGTATGAGTTGGCGATTGCGCCAATAATAACGGCGGCTCCGAGTCCGAAGAAGAGCCAGCCCGGTACGTCGACATTCGTGAAATATCTGAGGCTCATAAGCCCGATAATTGCGGCAACCAGGACGACGTGAACTGGTCGAATCTGTGCGGTCATATCGCTCCCTGCCCTTCCAGGCTCGTGGGTGTGATTATCTCTCGGGTCCCACTGCGTGTCTGTGCTTGCGGCTTCGTTCGTTTTGATCAACGTTGGATTGATCTTAATCTCTCTAGCACCTGAAGAGAGCAACACGATGGCCGATTGTCTAACAAACTCGTAACAAAGCGTGAAACGCCCTGGAATCAGCTCGCTCACATCGTTTCTTGCAATTGGCTATCATTCAGGGAGTTCACAAAATCACGGGAAGGATGAACGATTCAATGAATATTGCTGTCTTCAGTACGAAGCCCTACGATCGACAGTTTCTCGATGCCGCTAACTCCACCCATAACCACGTTATCGACTACTTCGAGCCTCGTCTGAGTGTTCAGACCGTACCGCTAGCCGAAGGCTATGACGCGGTTTGCGCGTTCGTGAACGACCATCTCGACGCGGATGTGCTCACGCATCTTGCCGAGCACGGTACCAGGCTCATCGCGCTCAGATCGGCTGGCTTCAACAATGTAGATCTGGCAAAAGCGGATGAACTCGGCCTGACTGTAGTCCGTGTTCCGGCGTACTCACCGTACGCGGTAGCCGAGCATACGATCGGGTTGATGTTGACGCTGAATCGCCGTATCAACCGTGCCTATAACCGGGTCCGTGAGGGGAACTTCTCGCTGGATGGCTTGATGGGCTACGTGCTGCGTGGCCGCACGGCGGGCATCATCGGCACCGGACAGATCGGAGCGGCAACGGCCGAGATCCTGCTCGGGATGGGATGTAACGTTATCGCCACGGATCCGTACCCGGATGATGAACTGGCGAAACGCGGAGTGAAATACGTCGAGCTCGATGACCTTATCGCTGAGTCGGATATCATCACGCTCCATTGCCCGCTCACCAAGGAAAGCCACTATATGATCGATAAACGAGCCATCGATCGCATGAAACCCGGTGTCATGCTGATCAATACCAGCCGTGGCGCATTGCTGGATACCACTGCCGTTATCGAAGGGCTGAAGAGCGAGACGATTGCTCTCCTGGGACTCGATGTCTACGAGGAAGAAGAGAATCTGTTCTTCCAGGATCTCTCAGCACGCGTGATTCAGGATGATGTCTTCGCCAGGTTGCTGACGTTCCCCAACGTGCTAATCACCGGACACCAGGCCTTCTTCACCGAGGAAGCGCTGACCACGATCGCCACGACTACTCTGGAAAACATCTCTGCATTCGAGCGTGGCGGAGAAGTGCCGAATACCGTCAACAGCGAGCGTGTCGTCTCCAGCTAGTCGTATGAGCGCCGGGTGTCACGCTCGGCGCTTGCTCGTGCCTCGATCGATTTGATGAACTCGGTCTTCGCCCCGGCATAGTCATTCGTCTCGATGAATTGTGGCGCGAGCTCCCGCTTCAGCTGGGCGTAGTCGTCAGCAACATCAGGGTGCGCTCGCAAGTAGTCTCGAAACAACAGATGTCGCTCCCAGAACTCACTCCCGACCACCACCGTATGGATATTGACGGCGATCTGGCCGGACCCCGGTTCCTGATTGCGCGTGAACAGACGCCGGTATGGCATCTCATCCTCATGTTTCGAGATGTACTCGAATCCGAGACTGGTGATCGGCTCGATGGTGCGATCCAGATCCTCCTCGCTGGCGAGTCCGGGCATGATGTCGATCCTCGGTTTGGCTGCCAGGCCGGGCACTGAGGTGCTCCCGACGTGCTCGATCGCCACCAGCAGGTCTCCGAGTGCTTCCCGCAATCGTGCAGCTTCGATCTGATAGAGGTCGGGCCACTTGGGGTCGTAGTCCGCAATGATGATTGGGTCAGTCATCGGTCTTCCCTTCGATATCCAGACTGACGAATTCCGGGCAGCAGAATATCGTAAGAGGGGAACGTGGCCGTGTCAACGGTCGTTGCAGACCTGGATCCTGTAGCTGGTCGGGAAGAGCATGCGGCTCTCCCCGACCATTTGCTTGTGAATCGACTACGGCTGGATATTGATATTGGAGCGGAACAGGTTTGTCGGGTCGTAGTGCCGCTTCACCCGCTGCAGCCGCTCGTAGTTTCGCTGGTGACCAGCCCGAGCGAGGGAGTCGACATCCTCGGCAAACCCGGCAAAGTTGAGATAGACCCCGCCACTGGTGAGTTCGTTCATTTCATCCCATGACCGCCGGACGTACGCGATGTTCGTTTCTGAAACGGCAGGATCCTGCCACATGGAGTCATAGCTGATGTTGTACTTCGCCTGGCGATTGCCAAAGGCAGTGGCGTCCTCAGGCACACGGGAAATCGCCCCACCGAGCTGACGAATGATCAGCGCCGATTCTCCAGTCCGTGCCTCACTTGCCTGCCTCAACGACGCCTCGATCACCGCATCACTCAGATCGTCGGCGAAGATCGACTTCCAGTAGTAGAGATTGCCGTCCGGGAAGAACGGATCGAAATCAGACTGCACCTGAACGTATGGCGCTGGGCCGCTCATATCGATCAGCGATTCGCCCAGTTCCCGGAGTGGCTGCAGTGCTTTCTCACCGTCTGCTACCGACCCGGCGTAGAGCCCAACGAATGTCAACACTGGCGCAAAGTGCATCTCTTCTGGGATCTCTGGCAACGGCGGCATGGACCAGATCAGGACCTGGGTGGTTACCTCGTCCGGGGCC
This sequence comes from Thermomicrobiaceae bacterium, assembly GCA_007124395.1. Taxonomy (GTDB): domain Bacteria; phylum Chloroflexota; class Chloroflexia; order Thermomicrobiales; family Thermomicrobiaceae; genus SLMJ01. Next base: position 7,096 of record SLFF01000292.1, read on the forward strand.
GTTTCACAGAATTCCCGCCAGTTTCGCAGCAGGTTCACACCATCCTCGAACGGATAGAAGACCGTCAGCGCAAACGCCTCGGGCTCGAACGGATGGAGCTGGAACTCGAACGACGAAATGACACCGAAATTCCCGCCACCGCCGCGGATTGCCCAGAAGAGGTCCGGGTGCTCCGATTCGCTGGCGGTGATGATCTCACCGGCAGCCGTGACGACCTGAACCGAAATGAGATTGTCGCAGGCAAGCCCGTACTTGCGCTGGAGCATGCCCATTCCACCACCTAGCGTGAATCCGGCGATCCCGGTGGTCGAGACCTCGCCGCCGGTGGTTGCCAGACCGAACTGCTGTGCCTCGCGATCCAGATCGCCCCATCTCGCGCCAGGCTGCGCCCGGGCCGTTCGACGAACTGGGTCGACATAGACCCCGCGCATCAGTGAATTGTCGATCACCAGACCATCGTCGATGACCGCCGTTCCCGCTACGTTGTGGCCGCCGCCCCGAACGGAGAGTCGAATTCCCTCGTCACGTGCAAAACTCACCGCCGCGGCGATGTCCGCGGTTCCGGAACACCGCGCAATCAGTGCCGGATAGCGGTCATGCATCCCGTTCCAGATCTTTCGCGCCTCATCGTAGCCGGGATCTCCCTGCTCGAGGATCACCCCGCGAAACGTTGCCCTGAACCGCTCGATTGCTTCCGGGGCTATTGAAACCGTCTGACCATTCAGTGTTGTCGCCTGTACCGTAGCCATGTACTGCTCCCTTTCAGAAAATCGATTGCCGTATTCCACTGATTGCAGAATAGGATGCAGCGGAGGTCTGGACATCACGTGAATTGACCATTTCTCAGCGAGATACGCATTGGAAGGGAATGAGCAGAATTGACCATTGCCTGGTCCCGAAATCAGGGGAGAAGGTCATTCTCGAGGGCATAGCGGCTTGCAGCCGTTCTGGAGTTCACATTGAGCTTGGTATAGATCGATTGCAGGTGCCTGGCGACGGTCCGAGGGCTGATGAACAATTGCTCGGCCACCCGGACGTCGGTCGCCCCACTGGCGACCAGATGAAGGACTTCCAGCTCCCGCGGAGAGAGCCCTGCGGGATTTCTGGCCGGACGGCTCGCGTTCTGGACCTGTGCGATACGCTGAGCAACACCCTCAGTAAAGCGTTCCCGGATGGCAGGATCCCTGATCTCGCTGGCGAGATGCCCGGCTGAGACTCTGGCGGCATCGAGGAAGGTTGCGGAGTCGGCCTGATTCCCCCGTTTCTGTTCCAGGGCAGCTCTGGCGATCTGCACACGCCATCGACTACCTGTCAGGCCGAGCAGCCCGGCGACGTAGTCAGCGTGCTCCAGCGCTATATCAGCCTCGTCCAGACGTCCAAGCTCCAGAAGAATCTCTCCTCTGAGCAGCACCAGCTGTGGAGTACCTTCCAGTCCGGACCGACGATCATTCCAGGAGGTCAACCTGTCGATGACCTCGAGCGCTTCTTCCAACTCTCCAGCAGCCCGGAGTTGTCTGGCCCAGGCGAACTGAAATGCCCGATCGGCATGGGCGTTCCCCGACGCCTGTGTATCCCGGAACGGCTCCAGTAGCGCCTTCCCGCTGGTATCACCGAGTTCGAGACGTACATTCGCAAGAGCCGCTGCGGCCGTCAATATCCAGAGATGGGAGCCCATCGCGCGAGCCTGGCTCAGCGTGCGCTCCAGGTAGTAGACCGAGCGGCGCTGATCCAGTAGTTCACTCCAGGCCACTCCGAGAACTAGCGAGGCCGCGGTGAGCCACTGTTCATGGCCAATCCGCTGCGCGATCGATTCCGCCTGTTCAGCACATTCCAGCGCAGTTGCCGGGTTGCCTCGGAAACAGTGGACGGCACCAAGCATGGCAAGAGCAAACGCCTCACCAGACAGCAGGCCGGTATCCCGGGCAATCTGAACTGATTCTTCGCCAGCGCCGATCCAGTACTCGCGGCTGCGTGAGGCAACAATCGATGCATCGAATGTCGAGTCCATATCGCCGCCAATGTTGCAGAGAAGGGCAAGGCTGGATGCCAGACGCCACTTGTTGTCCTGATCCCGGGAGATCGCGATCGAGCGCTCCAGATAATCGCGACTGGGCCGGTAATCACCTGCCAGATAGGCGGTGGTCCCGAGCAGATCGAGCGTGTCAGCAATACCATCCTGGTCGCCGAGTTCTTCGAAGATCTGGAGCGCCTCCCGGTGATGATCGAGTGCCGGGGAGAGTTCACCAACATTGGCCTGCCAGTTCGCCAGCCGGTTGAGACACTGAGCATGCAGGCGATCATCGTCGATCTGCCGAGAGAGCTCCAGTGCTTGCTGCAGATGGTGGCCGCACTGGTGATAATCCCGGGCAGACCAGAGCATTCCCAGATCGATCAACGCCTGACACTCAGAGGAGCGGTCCCCGGACTCACGAGCATGATCCAGAAACCGGACGAGGTCGGCCCGGGCTGATTCCGCATCTCCAAGCATCTCCAGCGCAAGCGCCCGAATCCGGAACGCATCTGGAGGAACCTCGATCCCTGTCTCTCCTGCGAGATCTTCGGCCTGATCGATCGCCCGGGCTGCATCTCGAGCGGCGTACAGGTCCAGCGCTTCTCTGGCCGACTGCAGGTACCACTCGATTGCCCGGCTATCCCCGGCCTGACCAAAATGGTGGGCGATCGTGCCAGAGGAAGAGCGGGGATGACTGGCGAGACACTCTGCAATCAGACGATGGGTTCCACGCCGACGTAGGGAAATCTGTGCCTGATACAGCGTTTCCTGAATCAACCCGTGTACAAACTGCACTCTCCTGCCATCCGGGGACTGCCGCAAAATGTGACTGGCTATCGAGTCCTCGATGACGGTGGACAGCGTGGAGTCATCAGCGTTTGCAATCTGCTGCCAAACGTCGATTGGGACATCCTGACCGATAACTGAGGCAAGGGCCAGCAACTGCTGGCTGACATCGCTCAGCTGGTGGACTCGATTCTCGATCACCTGCCGCACCAGTGAGGGAACAGGGGGCGCGTCGCCCCGGGCAACATCTCCCTGGCGAACCAGATCCCGGAGTAACTCGGTCATGAAAAAGGGGTTGCCCTCTGACCGGGCGTGCAGATACCCGGCCAGCGACGCCACGCCGGCAGGGATGAGATCGTGCAGTTGCTGTGCCTCGACAAACGTCTGAACCTGCGACTGGTCAAGTGGGCGCAACTCGAAACGATGGGCCCGGGACTCACGAACGAGGTCCGGGATGAGCGTTGCCAGATTTTCTGATGATTCCGGGTCATGCTCACGAAACGTCACGACTAGCAGCATTGGGACCGTCGCAACCTGCCGCGCGAAGTAGCGAAGCAGTTCAAGGCTGGCAGTGTCGGCCCAGTGGATATCCTCGATCATGAACACCAGCAGATGACTGTTTGTTGCGTGTCGGAAATCGCCAATTATTCGTTCATAGAGCTCATCGCGGCTCGCTGCGGTGTCAGTTGCTTCCGAACTCAGCAGCGTCGTGGCGCTGCCGGGATCGGGTAGCGTGCAGCGCAACTGCTCGAGAATCGCGATCCAGGGAGCAAATGGTTGGCCGGTAGTGGTCGCATAGCAGTTCCCGATCAGAACCAGCGCCCCGAGTTGCTGTGCCTGGCCGATGATCCGCTCAGTAAGCGTGGTCTTCCCGATTCCGGCCTCACCGCTGATGAGCACAACACTGCCGTCTCCCCGGTTGGCGCGATGCAGCAGTGCGTTCAGTTCTTGCTGATCCCGCTCCCGCCCGGGAAGGATATGCGTCAGATCGGCTGAATCAGACGAGCTGAAACCCCTGTCCATACTGCTATTCCTGTCGCTGAGCAACTGTGTTCTGTCTCATCATGATGCGTTGAGGGGCGACCGACTGTCAACCAGACAGGAACTGCCTGGCAAATGGGTGTACCAACGATAGACAGCTTTGTTATGCGGATGTCACATCGGCAGATGTCACGCAACTGGCCTGCAACCAGCGGCGAATAAGCTTAAAGCAGTTAGAGGGGTGGCGCGAAAAAAACGGTCATCCGTGACGACATAGTCGTACACACGTGCCAGCTTCCACAATGCCGTCGGTCGGCGCTCCCAACCAGAACCCGCGCCCACCCCTCTGGCTTTTCCATCACAACGCCGAAACGCCATCGCGGTCGACAAGACCGGACGATGGCGTTTTTCGTGTCATCCAGAACTTTCCAGGCTGCCGGAACAGCTGGAAATCCTATCGGGACTGCGGCACCTGCATCGGTGTGGCATCGCCGACATCGTCACCCTCATCGAGCCAGGGGTTGTCCGGAGTTGTCCCATCCGGATAGAGAACCTTATGAACCGTCTGGCGCCAGGTTGGGCATTCGAGCATCTCACGCATGCGTCGCATCACATCACTGGCCTGCTGCATTTCCTGAACATTGACGGGGATTTCCACCTGATTGAGCACCGCATGCTCTCGCTCTACGACCTCGTCCATCGCCGCTTGTCCATCCGGGGTCAGTGCTACCAGACGGGATCGCTTGTGACGCGGATTCTCTACCAGGGAAACCAGCCCTGCTCGCTGGAGATCATTCACGATCGCCTGAATGTGCTGACGGGAGACAGGCCGGCGTCGGGCCATCTGCGGCACAGTCAGCGGGCCGAATCGATTCAGCTCGCGCATGACGCCGCGCATCGACCCCGAAATGCTGGAGTGCCCATGAATATCTTCCATAACCGCCCGCAGACGGAAGAACAACGAAACAGACTCTTCCATCGTAGCCATCACCGCGGAAGCCGTTTCGGCATCTCGCTGTGGATCTGGACGATTTGATTGTCCAGCAGTTTCCTGACGCATACTGTCACCTCCTGATACTGCAAAACAGTCAGGGTCACCAGATAGTATCTTCGCGTCTCGACAGTGAACTTGTCAAGTCATGTTCGCCGTCTATGACGATGACTGATCGGAATCAGATCGGCCGGCGGCCCGTCTCGGCATCTGATTCGGTTCCGGAATGCGAGCCATAGCGCTGCTCCCACCACGGAACCTCATCATCGACCGCGAAGTCTTCCGGATGCGGGGCGATCTCCTGCCGGATTCGAAGGTTCCCGCCGAGCAAGGTCCCAGCAACGGTCGACGGAATCACCGCCATGATCATGATCAGGGTCATGAGAATCACCCGTTGCGAGACATAGTTGTCGAGCGCGGGTGTCCGGATCAGAATCCCATCGACCACTGGCGCGTAGGTCAGGATGCCAACGAACCCGGACGAGACCATGCACATGAGGATGACGAGTGGCGCCAGAAATCGCGGCGACTCGATGGTCAGCCCCAGAAGGAAACCGGCAATCATGGCACCGAAGAACACCGGGGCTGCTCCGAAACTCGGAGTAATCAGCTCGCTGTATGACGCATCCGCGCGCATCGCCAGGGCACCGAGCGCTATCGTCAGACCAATCCACTGCAGGCCGATGGCCCCCGCGCGAATGATGACGCGTTTCGTGCGATCAGTGATTGTCCGACTCCTGATACGGAACGTGACCGATCGTGCCACGTGCCGGTACGGTCATATCGCGTCCGACGTTTTCGAACTCGAGGCGCAGTTGCCCACTGACCGAGAGTTCGGCTTCACCACCCTCGGAACGGATCTCAGAGATCGACACCAGGAACGGAATCTCGACTGTCACCGATGACTCTGCCGGGATATCGATTGCTTCCCACTGGTCGTACCGGGCGCCAGCAAATCGACCATCGAAGTGGAGATTGATTCCGAAATGCGCCAGTCGCGCATCGTTGTCGGAGTCATTTGTGATCTCGAATTCAGCCGTCGCTTCGTTGTACTGGGGGTCTTTCCAGGCGAATGACCCCTCGACATAGGATGCATCAACCGATGCAAATGAGCGGGCGGCATTGAGGTATTGCCCGACTGCATCGGCCGAAAGCCAGGCGCCAGCAAATCCAAGGAGAATTGAAATCAGGACGATGTATCGATTGGGTCGCATATGTCTCCTGCACTGTCCCTGGAACCTCGTTCGATTCCCGAGTCCTTCAATCGTCAATGGTACTGCAGATTACACAGGCTGACACATCGACATCACCGGCAATGCGTCGGTTACAATGCCAGACATTGGCTCGTCCCTTCGTCTGGAACCCGGAGTACAGGAATGATCAGTGGAAAACTCGTGGCGATCTGCACAGGCACGCCAACCGACTATGGCACCGAAGGCGCAGAGGCGCCGTTCGATCGACGGTGGAGGACTTCCTTTTACAAGATGCCGGTCATTGGTCCTCGCTGGCTGAGCTCCACGAACGTCGATGGCGACGCGCAGGCAGATACCAAAGCGCACGGCGGGCCGGAGAAAGCGGTTCTGGCCTACAGTGTGGATCACTACCCACTCTGGAACGATGAGTATCCCGATCTCGATCTGGGTCACGGGGCGTTTGCCGAGAATCTCGACATGCAGGGTCTCTCCGAGTCCTCTGTCTGTCTGGGCGATACCTGGCAGATCGGTGAAGCGATTATCCAGATCAACCAGGCCCGGATGCCGTGCTGGAAGATCTCCCGGCGATGGCGGACACATGGCATGTCTCGACGTGTTCAGGAAACCGGGCGCACCGGCTGGTATCACCGGGTTCTGCAGGAAGGCGAAATTGAAGCGGGCATGGAGGTTGTGTTGCTCGAGCGCCCATACGGCGCGTGGACCATCGAACGGTGTAATCGGGTCATGCACGAACTCAAGACGGATCGTGCTCAGTCAGCCGAACTCGCCGCACTGCCGGAGCTGGCTGAATCGTGGAAGCGCGTTCTGAGCAAACGGGCCGATACCGGCGAAAATCCCGACGAGGAGTCCAGACTTCTGGGAGCGAATAAGGTATGACGCTCGAGCCCGAGCGCGCTCGGCATCTGGTTCGCACATCATACGATCAGCTTGGCAAAGGCTATGCTGACTGGGCGCGCCAGAATGCAGATCCCGTGCGCCAGCGCTATCTGCAGTATCTGTTGACTCATTTGCCGGCGGGATCGAAGGTGCTCGACCTCGGTTGCGGTGATGGCTCGCTTATCACCGCGCACCTGGTGCGAGACCATGACGTTACCGGTGTCGATCTATCTTCCACACAGATCGAAGAGGCCGGCAATACGATCCCGAATGCGCAATTCATCTGCGATGACATCACTACAATTGACCTGTCGGAGAGCTCCTTCGATACGATCGTTGCGTTCTATTGCCTGACACACGTTCCGCAGCAAGAGCTCCCCAGTGTTATTGCGCGCGTAGCGGCCTGGCTGCGGCCGGGCGGGTTGTTCGTTGGCTCGTTTGGCGTTGACGATGAACCCGGATCTGTCCAGGACGACTGGCTTGGCGTCCCGATGTTCTTCAGTGGATGCCGCCCGGAAACCAACCGGGAGATTCTGACTGAAGCTGGGCTGGTTATCGAGCAGGATCGTATCGAAACGGTCGAGGAGTTCGACCAGAAGGTCCGCTTTCACTGGATCATGGCCAGAAAGCCCGGCCAGTAACGGCCGGGCTTTCTGCGATCCTGAGTGGGGCCTTACTGGATGCGAACCAGTTCGATCTCGATCGTAAAGTCACGAAGCAGATCCGCCGTCATACCGGTGATCACCAGTTCGCCGGTCTCTTCTCCGAGTGTCCCGATGATCTCGGAGCCAGTTTCGATTGGATGCTCGGTCATTTCGCCATCCTGCGTATCGGCGCATGGATCGGGAGTCGCGTAGCTGTAAATGACGTTGCCGAGCTCGAACTCTTCGAGCGCGTAGTCAAACGAAACCCCATAGATGTCGGCGCCGTCCGACTCCAGTTCCCAGTAATCGTAGAATCCTTCGGTGTACTCCCAGCTGGAGAGGAGCCAGAACCCGCCATCATCCTCACTCTCGGAATAGACCTCGAGCCAGAATGGATTCGCCTCGCCATCGAAGGGCGCATCCACGATCACCCGGACATCATGGGTATAGGACTGTGTATCCACCAGTTCCCACTCTGTTCCGTCGCATTGCCCCCAGTAGTCAAGTGTCACCGAGGCGACGCCTTCCCAGACGCCAGCGGTCAGTTCACCGGTGGCTGGGGTATCGGTACCCGGATCTTCTCCACCAGGGCCGTCAGCAAAACTCACCGTGTGAACGACTTTGAGGTCTGCTCCACTGTTGTCTTCGCCGAGGACGATCTCTCCCTCGAGGAACTGCATCTCGGTTTCAGTGATGTGCATGAACTCGACCTTGAGCGAGTCCCCATCACTATGAGAGCGCAGAATCCGGCAGACATCTTCCATCGAGTTGACCGTCAGGCCTTCGAGGTGTGTCAGGAGATATGGCGCACGCACGCCGACCTTGGACGCCGAACTTCCACTCGCTACAGCAGCGACAACCAGTCCCTCTTCGGTCCCGAAGTAATCCGGGTAGAAGTTGGGCTCCAGGTTCATGCCGAGCCAGTTGCGGTTCTTGCCTTCTTCGAGATCGGAGATGATCCGTTGCGCCTGATTGATGTCGATCGCGAAGTTGATGCTGGAGGCATATTCCGGATCGACCGATGCGGTGTTGACGCCGATCACTTCGCCCTTACGGTTGACCAGTGGGCCGCCAGAGTTGCCCGGGTTGATCGTCGCATCGTGCTGGATCAGACTCTCGAACTCCCAGATCGCCTCGTTCATCTTCGAGATAACACCGCGGCTCACGCTCAGATCGAGACTCAGCATGTCGCCAAGCGGATAGCCGAGAGCAGCGACGTCGGCACCAACGCGGGCTTCACCGGTATCGCCGAACGTCGCCGGTTCCAGACCGTCCATATCGGTAACCTGGATCACTGCGAGATCATCACAGGTACTGATACCGATAAACCGGGCCGAACGCTGTCTCGGGCTTCCGGCAGTGGACACGGTAATTGCCGCCGCACCGGAAACGACATGTGCGTTCGTCAGAATGTATCCGTCTTCACTGTAGACGATGCCAGTGCCCGAGCCCTGTCCCTCATAGGAAACAGCGGTCTCCGGAAAGTCGGCACGGACCATGACCGTTGAGGCTTCGAGCTTCTCCACAATATCTTCCCAGGAGAGTTCCTGGACAGGCGTCGCGGTTGGCTCGGGCTCTTCGGTTGCTGTCGGCTCTGGCTCCAGCACTGCGGTTGGCTCGCGGGCAACGACCTCATCTTCCTCGCCACCCCAGCATGCGGAAACCGAAAACAACACCAGGATCGCCAGTGCGATCAGTGAGAACCTGCGCATCTCTTTCCCCATATCCATCGAAAAACAATGAATTCCTGGTTATCCCCTGCACCCGATACGAACCATTTCTATTGACGAATTCACGACCCGCCAATAGCATCTCGCCGATGCCGACTGACAACGGCACTGATGAATGACACCCTGTCTTCGATGCCCTGCCTCTCTCTGAGCCTATTCTTGCCAGCCTCATGAACGAAACATCTATCTGAAGACATAAGAACTGAATCGTTGTCTCGTTACATTCGCCGATCCCGGCTCGATCGAATCGTGCTGGAAAGTGACACTGAACACGAAGGCGGCCCGGGGATCATCCCCGGGCCGATCGCTCTGGTTTTCAGTCTTTCTGGTGGGTGTTCGCTACTGAACGCGTGCCAGGTCGATAAAGATCCGGAAGTCCCGGAAGAGATGCGTCGTCATTCCGATGATCTCGATCGAGCCCACCTGTGGTTTCAGATGTCAGCGGAATACGAACGGTGATGATGACTGGTGAAAGCTGAGGATGCGGGGGAGCCTGCTTGCGCTCCCCAGGTTGACGACTAAGTGGCGGCTGCGTTGAGCGCAGCTGCCGCAGCCTCGTAGTCGGGCTCTTTCATCTGATCGTCGACGTACTCGACGTAGGTAATCGTGCCGCTGGCGTCGATCACGAAGACCGATCGCTGGAGCATTCGCCACTCCTTGAGAAGCACGCCGTAACCCTGACCGAACTGCTCGCTCCGGTGTGATGATAGTCCCTTGTGCGTCACACCTGCCTCTTTCGTCCAGCGATCGATCGCGAACGGAAGATCCATGGTGATCGTATAGACGGTCACTCCACCCGGAAGATCGGAGAGCATCTGATCCCATTTCCGGGTTTCGAACTGACACACCGGAGTATCAAGTGAGTTCACGACATTCAGCAGCCGGACCGATCCAACCGAATCCGACAGGGAGTGCGGCTCCGGCATCCCGATATCCGGGTTCAGCCAGTCCAGCGTGAACGGCGGGGCCTTTTCACCTGGTTCGAGCTTGCGACCGACGACGGTCAGTTTCTCGTCAAACTCGAATGCTTCACCGAGACGTTCTGCCATATGCGGCGTGCCCTTTCATCTATCGACTTCATCTGCAGTATTGGCCAGGCTACTGCAGGAAGCCTGCCTACACGATCAGGCGCCTGGGCCCTTTACGAAACGTCCCGGGGTCGCCCCGGTATGGATTCCGCCGGTGACGACAGCCGTCCCGTTCACGAAGACATGCTCGATACCGGTGGAGAGCTTGTGCGGGTCCTCGAAGGTTGCGTTGTCCGTCACGGTCTCCGGATCGAAGATGACGACATCAGCCATCATCCCCGCCCGCAGCGTTCCGCGATCGGTGATCGACAGCCGATCGGCCACCGATGAGGTCGACTTGCGAATCGCTTCTTCCCAGCTCAGGATGCCTTCTTCGCGAACATACTTGCCCAGCACACGGGTGAATGTGCCGTAGCCTCGGGGGTGAGTCGGGCCCTCTGCTTCGGCCCATTCCGGATCGACGCCGCCCGCATCGCTGGAGACTTTGATCCACGGCTGCTGCAGTTGCAGGCGGACATTATCTTCGCTCATCTTGAAATAGATGGTGCTGATGCGCTGCTTCTCGGCCAGTAGCAGATCCATCACCGTTTCCACCCAGTGCTCTCCGCGCATCTCGGCGATCTCGTTCAGCCGCTTGCCGACGTACTGCTGATGTTCCGGCAACCGGAAACCGACCGGCATGATGTTCTCGACCCCGGCCGAGCGCGCCTGGCCGTCGTAGTCGCTGTTCGGGTCCGTCAACTCCTGTCGAATGCGCTCCCGGATCGATTCGTCTTCCAGGTTCTCGTAGAATTTGCCGCCCTCGGCGACCCAGGTCGGCAGAATCGATGCGAAGCCGGTCCCGCTGGCGACGTACGGGTACATGTCCGAGGTGATGTCGAGCCCTCGTGCCCGGGCATCGGTAATCCGCTGGATAACTTCGGGCATGAGATGCCAGCACGACTGTCCTGACGCCTTGAGATGGTAGACCTCGACCGCCGCTCCCGAACGATCACCGATCTCGATCGCCTCAGTCAGGCCGTCGAGGATCTTGTCGGATTCCGAGCGCATGTGCGTGATGTAGGTGCCGTTGTACTGAGCAACGACTTTGCAGACCTCGACGATCTCATCGGTGGAGACGAAGTTGTCCGGTGGGTAGATCAGTGCGTAGGTGACACCGAAGGCGCCATCTTCCATCGCTTCGGCCATCACCTTGCGCATGACATCGAGCTCTTCTTCGTTCGACTCGCCCATGTCCATGCCGCGGGCATACTGTCGGAGTGTTCCACCTGCCAGGTAGGAGCCGACGTTCGGCGAAACACCGAACTCTTCCATCGCTTCCAGCCAGTGCCGGAACCGGGTCCACCCGGGTGCAACTTCGGCCCACTGGCCGACGTCGCCATCTGCCAGCA
>SLFF01000105.1 GCA_007124395.1 Thermomicrobiaceae bacterium
CTGGCCGAGCCGGATTCGAGCCTGCACTACTACGGGATCGGGTCTCCGGAGACGACCGCCGCGATGAAGGGGTGCGACGACGCGCTGGCGCACATCCTCGATGCGATGGATCGCCGCGGTATCCGGGATCAGTTCGACATCATTCACCTCTCTGATCATGGACACTCGACGGTTGTGGCTCGTCGCACGCTGGCCGAGCATCTCGATCGGGCGCAGCAGTCTGTGCCAGATCTTCCCCCGTTGCTGACGGCGTCTGACTACATCTATCCCGATCCTGCGCACGGAGAGCCATCGCCGGCGGCGCTCTCCCGGCTGATCGGCTGGCTTCAGGAGCAGCCATGGACTGGCGCAATTCTGGCCCGCGATGACATCGCGACATCGAACCCCGGTGTGTTGCCGCTGAGTGCCGCGTGGGGCCAGTCCGCCTATGAGCGGGTTCCGCTGCTGGCGGTCAGCCCGGCCTGGAGCGATGCGCCCAACGACTTCGGGGTTCCCGGCACCGTGGCCGCCATGACCGAGCACGCCGCGCTGCGATCGACACACGGGTCGGCATCGCCCTACGAACTCCACGCCATGGCATCGTTCACCGGTCCGGATTTCGCAGAGGGCAAGGTGAGTGATCTTCCGGCCGGAGCGATCGACATCGCCCCGACGGTGCTTTCACTGATCGGCGAGCCGGTTCCCGAGTGGATGCAGGGCCGGTTGCTGCACGAAACGCTCAGACAATCAGAGGGAGAGCCGGGCGAGGCTTCGATCGAGCAGATCGGGCCCGCACAGATCGGGGACAACGGGTTTTCCCCTGTGGCGCATCTTCACCGGGTGGGCGACCAGCGCTACCTGCACCTGATCGAAAATGGGCACGATCAGGGGTTCCAATAGCCCTATTGAAGGTTAGATTTCTGCGTCGCTCTCTCTGCGGCGGGTGGTTCGCTTCTGCTATCGTTGAGGTAGTTATGTTGGTTGAACGACCCGCCGCGGTCTTTACATTAGAGTAGAGCGAATGAGTCGATCCAGGCGTTTTTTTCAACCCGACGATGAGCGGTCTCACTACGGACCGAGCGATGAGATGCTGGCTGTCGACGCGGCGACGGAGATGCGTTCTCTGACGCTGTTGTACGAGCGCTGGGCTGATCGTCTCTATCGCTATTTCCTGCTCTCCACCGCTGATCCAGCGACAGCCGACCGCATGATGCAGGAACTCCTCATCCAGCTCCCAGACGATCTCCAGCGATTCGCGAGTTCAGAGAAATCGTTTGGTGGCTGGCTGCTGGGCAAGGCATCCGAAGTCTTCTGGCGTGAATTTTCGGTACCAAGCCGAATGTATCGCCGCGTTTCCCGATACCTGCCGTCTCGCAAGACTTCTGACGAGCCCGAAGACTCGGCGTCGCTACACCAGAGCCAGGCTCCTGAGGTTGGCGGTTTCGATGAAATCGCCCCGGCGCTGGCTCGGCTCACCCCGGATCGCCGGGAAGTGCTCGGTATTCAGTTCGGCGCGAGCCTGAAAACGGCGTCAGCGGCCGAGGCGTTGAGGCTGCCGGCCTCGCTCATGTCCTCGCATGTGCAATGGGGTCTTCAGGCGCTGGCGGACGAGCTCGAAGCGACGAACAATCGGCGATTTCAGGAGGACTTCGAGCGCGTCGCTGGTGGCCAGGTTCTGACCAGCGCGCAGCGGCAGAAACACTTCACGATCATCCACGGCCTGTTTACCGGTGACGTCAGTGTCCAGTCCTCGGAGCCGGAACGCGCGCCGATCTTCGAGATCGGTGCCCTTGTCGGTGTGGTGTTGCTGGGCCTGCTTGGCATCTGGATCTGGAGCCTGATTACCTCTGGAGATCCGCAGGATCGTGAACTCGCGGCCACGATTGAAACTGTTGCCGACGATGACTCCGAACCAACGCCAACTGCCGAACCGGAGCCAACGCCGACCATCGAACCAGAACCAACCGAAGAGCCTGAGACGATGCTGGCCGATGAGGCGGACGGGGGGACGTGTTTCGCGGCCGATGGCAAGGCTCACTTCGACCGTTTCGTCGGACGATTCAACGACGGACATATGGATCGACTGAGCGAGATGCTTCCTGAAGCTGGGGCTGCTGATGGTTCAATGAATCAGCCGATGGATGATGATTCTGACGTGTTCATTCATGGTGGAGAGCTGGTCGATCAGGCAGATCTCGCCGACTTCTTCGCCGAACGCTACGAAGCGGGGGAGCGATGGGATGTCCTGGACGCCTATCCGGCCGAGCACTATCGCAACTGGAATCAGGCAGCACCGCTGGAGATGTATCAGGACTGGAAGCGAGACAATCCGCATCTGAGCATGATCATCGTCGCCGGCATGGACGTTTCCGGTGAAGGCGATGATCGGCAACTCCTGCAGGGCCGCGTCACCGTCGATTGTGATGAAGAGACGGTAATCGGCTGGGATCTTCAGCCGCATGGTGGGCAGAATTCTCACTCTGTTAGCGTCGATGAGTTCCTGTCACTGAGTGATTCCCTGGAGCCTAACCAGACTCGGCGGGTGAGCGCAATCGTCCAGGCAGAAGATCGAGTTGACGGTGGAGCCCTCAGCGCCTGGGAGATAGTCTGGATCGAAGCACGGGATGAAGACGACCGTGAACTTCAGCGGATCGAAATTAATACGCTGGATGGCGCTCCACAGATTGTCTATATCCAGAATGGGTCCCGGTGGTCGCTAAATCAGCGCGGCTGGATGATTTACGGCGGGGAGGGTGAATCGCCACCGTTCTCCGACGAGGTATCGCTTCCGACGTCGTGGCTGCCCGAGATCGCAGCAATGCTCGAAGAAGAGGAGCAGAACGCGAACCTCTCCGGGAGCCGGCAGATCAGTCGCGACTACAGTTTCACAAGCTCCGGTGGGTCTGAACGATTTCTGAGGATCGACATCGCGGATGGTGCTGTCGACACCGTCCAGGTGCGGGAGTACAGCGCCAATGGGTCGCGGGTGCGCCCTGAGCTCTGGGTAAGTGAAGTTCTCTGGAGCGAAAACCTGGATCCGGTACAGTTCGAGGTCGCTGCCGAGCCGGACTATCCGGCCCTGGTGGTCGATGCTCCGCGCTTCGAAGTACCGATCTGGGATGCCCCGGAACTCGCGTATCACGGCGTCATTCCGGGGTTCGATCAGACCGAAGAGTCCTACCAGATCAGCTGGAATGATGTTCGGATGGATCTTACGGTTCGACCGTCCCGCGGTGGACTTGATGTGCGGAGCATCCCGCCGACTCTGGATGAATCCTGGACGACCGCCGCTGCAGAGTATGACTGGGGCACGCTCGTCTGGGCACACAGGCAATTTGCCGGCTACCCAACCGAGGGGCTCTGGGACGATGGTCGATACCTCTTCGAGCTCGTCGTCGATCGCGAGCAAATGTCGCCTGATGACGACTGGAACCTCCGGGAGCTGGTCAAACTGGCGAATGTGCTGGGTCCCGTAGAGCTCCAGGACCTGGAACAGGAAACACCGTAGTCTGACACCTGGGTAGCCCGGGAATTGAACCAATCAGGCCGCAAATCAGATATTCGTTGATCGGGTTGATCATGACTGCAGGACGTCGTCGCATCCGGGACCTGGTCGCTGCCGCTCTCTTTGTCGGGTTGCTGGCACTTCTCTTCTGGCCATCGGGATCTGATGATCCCGATTCCGAGGCTGCACCGGATGGTGTGGCGGAGGTCGAGGAACCCACTCCGGAACCCGAGGAGACACCGATTCCTCGACGGGAGCTCTCCTGTGAAGATGGCGGCGCTGTTCGGGTACTGAACGCGTTCGTGGCCGCAGTCAACTCCTCTGATCGCGAAACACTCGAAGCAATGTTGCCTCAGCAGGGGGCAGAGACACCGATCACTCGCTCCTATTCAGGGATGAACCAGTCCCAGTTGCACTCCTTTCGAATCCACGAGAGCGGCGCGATGACTGATCCTGCTGAGGTGGTTGATTACCTTGAGTACCGGGTCAATGAGGTCGGTGAGCGCTGGCGTATGGATGACGTCGATGTCCAGCGCCTCGGCCGGAGTCTGAGCGAGAATGGCGATGAACTGGATCGGATGACGGTCGGGTTCCATCGGTACTCAGACGACAACCCCTCGCACGATATCTACGGGGAGATCGTCCTCAATTGCTATCAGCAACAGGTGCTACTGGTGGATCTGGAGAGCGATGAGCCGGACCTCGCGTTGCCGATCCCGGTCGATGAGTTTCTGGGCGCGGTTGGGCCATACGGAACAGGTGAGATGCGGGATCTCCGGATGATCGTCTCCACGGATCTGCGGGAGGATACCGGGCGTCCGCTGACCTGGGATATCCGGCGGCTGGAAGCGAATTCGATGTCCGGGAGCTATGTAGAGTCGGTGCAGGTCGACACGATGAACGGCACCCGGATCGTCGACTATGTCTACGACGGGTCCCGCTGGTATCTCGATCACCGTGGCTGGCAGGAAGTCGGCGATCTGACCGGCTGGAGCGTGTTGTCCCTGGAGATCATGGTGACGCGCGAGGAGCCTTCGATCACGGCAACCATCATCCGGGACAACATCGACGACATCCCCGACGAAGGCACCGTGGTGCTGACGGGCGAATTCGAGGTTCGGGATGAGCTTCGTGAGGCGGCGGCGCTCGTTCCACTGGCCGAAGCGGTCGACGGAGTGGTCGAGGTAAAAGTGGTGGATGGCAATGTCGTGCGCAGTAACTATCGGCTGGTCGATCGCCAGCTCGGGGTGCATTCCAGCGTGCCGGAGATTCGCTGGCTGCATATCCATCGTCTCGATCGCTACGATCCGGCCGCATTCAACCGTCCACCGGGTTTCAGCCCCGATGCGGTGCAGTTCGAGATGCCGGAATCGCTGGAGGGTGATCTCGAGTTCATTGAACGTATTGACCATGAAGACGGCATCGGTGAGCGCTTCGAGCTGGCATGGGGCGATGGTCTGTTGGAGCTAACGGTTCGGCCTTCTCGAGGTCAGTCGCACGATCAGTCTCGCGGGGACGACTGGCCGATGTCGTGGGAACTGGAGCGCATGCTGGTCAGCGGGACTCCGGTCATTCTGGGTGGCGCGGACTACGGGGCATTCCCCGAAGCGGCCCTCTGGGATACGCGCCGGTACCGCTATGAGATCAGTGTCGATCCGGAGAGCAATCAGCGTCCGACGGGCTGGGAGATAGCCGACGTGATGGATATCGCCCGCCTCTTCATCGAGGCCGAGCCAAGTCAGGGTGGCTGGCGCTGGATCGGACCATGATCTGGAAGCTGGCTAGTATCGCTCCAGGGTGGTGACAGCCGGAATCCGGTTCATCATCCAGATACCCAGCGGCAGCAGGATGAGCGTGGCAGTTGTAAACCAGGCGATGATCACCCAGAAGAACGAGAACCACCACCCAATTGCCAGGAAGTAGATTGCCCGAATAATGAATGGTCTTTGCTGCCGGCTGACTTGCTGGATGACGGTCGCCGTGCCCTGCGTGGCCACAACGTAGTCACGGGTTGGCTGTCGCAGCGAGGCGATCAACGGCACCCGATGCAACATTGCCAGGCCGATCGGCATGGTGATGATCAATACGATGAGAGCCCAGGCGATCAGAATCCAGAACAGCGACAGCCAGGACCCCACGAAGATGAACCAGATCGCCGAGATCAGGCACCCGGGCTGGCTTCGATCGATAACGAGCGGACCCTGATTTCCGGCGCTCATGGTTAGGCTCCTGTATCTCC
>SLFF01000357.1 GCA_007124395.1 Thermomicrobiaceae bacterium
ATTCTCCGATCTCGCTGGGCTATTCTGATTACTCCAGTTACCTTGCTGCTCGGCGGTGTGCTGCACTGGTTCCAGTTCGAATGGGGTCTGCAGAACCCACCGTGGCCGATGTTCGGCATCGTCATGGCGACGGCGTTCGGCGTATTGCTGATCACGGCCGGGACGGCAGCGGGCATCGCAACCCGTGTGATTGCAGCAGAACAGGAACCGGGACGCCCGGCCACCGGAATTCGTCGATCCGCCGCATTTGCGTCACTACTCGGGTTGCTGGCGCTGACCAGCATGTATGTCCTGCCGATGCCGTACCTCGGGGCGCTTCTCGGACTGGCCGCATTGCTGGCCGGACTTGGACTTCTCGAAGAAGACCAGGTCAATAAACGAGAGCGGATTCTGGCGATCGCCGGGATGATGATTGGTTTGCTGGCGATCGCCACGCAGATCTACTCGCTCTGGGCGCTGATCAAGAATTTCTGGTAGTGCCAGCGCGGGTGCCCGATCGGTTCTCCTGCTCCTCCTGAGCTGCGACGCGCTCCTGAAGGCGGGCGAGTCTGATCGTGGCGAAGACGACGATTCCGGTGACGATCAGCGCATAGAGGAACTTGGCAGTGATGTCTGCCGCTTCGCCGAACAGCTGGGCAAACAGCGTTTGAATCGCGTCGTTCCATGCCAGCGCAGCCACCAGTCCGAATGCGGCCGTGGCGAGCTGTAGTGTCTTTTCCAGCACCTCGCGTGACATCGGCTTGGGTCCTTTCCTTTGAGCTTCCGCTTCTCGATTTGCTCACAGTAGCGCGCTGTACTGGCTAACTCAAGACACGCCGCAAGCGATCTTCACTTGTTAGACTGACAGGTGGACGGTACTCGCTCCTGATGTCGCAAGTTCGACCACCAGAACGGCCTGAATGCCAGATTCATCAACCCCAGATCAGTATCAGCCTTCGAGCAGACTCGCTCGGCTGAGGAACCAGAATTGGGACATTGCCGCATTCCTGGTGCTGCTGACACTTGTTGGTTTGCTGTTGCGCCTGATCAACCTCACCTCGATCCCCACCGGGTTGCACGGCGACGAGGCGATTGTCGGGATGGAAGGTCAGCGGATACTCCGCGAGATACTGATCGACCCCTACTCCCCGTCGGCACTCGGCCAGCCGACTGCCCCGTTTTACCTTGCCGCTCTGACCGTCTGGATCTGGGACAACACGGTGTTCGCGGTCCGCATCAGTGCGGTGATTTTCGGCACGCTGGCGATTCCTGCACTCTATCTGGTGGTTCGGCGGAGCCTCGGGGTACCGAACGCACTGCTGGCCAGCGGGTTTCTGATGGTCATGGGCTGGCACATCCACTACTCTCGCATCGCATTCCCACTCCCGGCCTGGCCGCTCTGGACGATTCTCACCGCTGGTGT
Organism: Thermomicrobiaceae bacterium; assembly: GCA_007124395.1. Taxonomy (GTDB): domain Bacteria; phylum Chloroflexota; class Chloroflexia; order Thermomicrobiales; family Thermomicrobiaceae; genus SLMJ01. The sequence continues at coordinate 1,403 of SLFF01000357.1, forward strand.
GTTGCTGCAGGCTGTTCGCTCCGGTACCTGGTACTGGTGGGCAGCAGCCGGGGCGATGTCAGGGGCCGGTATTTATGTCTACAACGCGCACACCCTGGGGCTTGTCGTTCTGGGTGCCTTTGCGGCACTTATGCTGGGGCGGCAATGGGTGGCGGACAATGATCTGCGGCGACTCGCTGGCAGCGCGGCAGCGTTCGCCGGGGCCGTGCTGGCGTCGCTGCTGCCGATGCTCTGGTTCATCGTCAACAACTGGGAACTGTACTGGAACTCGATCGATCGGCACTCGGTGCGAGATACGGCCGAGTGGAAGGAGCTGGGCGGCCCGGTGGGACAGCTCGGCTATCTGATCGAGCAATACGGCCGGTTCTGGGTGGAGCTCTCCTGGTCGCCGTCGATCGACTACGTCGATGCCACCGGCATCACGTCTGTGGTGCCAACGGGTCTGCTGCTGCTCTCGCTGGCAGGCATGGGTGTGGCGCTCTGGCGGCGTCGAGAGCCGATCGTCTGGCTCGGAGCGATGATCGTGATCCTCATGCCGCTCACCACGGTGCTGACCGAGCAGGGTGAGATGCGGCGGACGCTGATTATCGCGCCGTTTCTGTGCATGTTTGCCGCGATCGGGATCGTTGAGTTGCTGGCTATCGTCCGGCAGCGCTTTTCACCGATTCTGATGACCGCCACCGTTGCCGTACTGGGGCTGGTCATCGTCTCCACGGTGACGGTCGATCTCCGCAACTACTTCATGGTTCACGGGAAATCGGAGACCCAGCACTGGGTGTTTGCCGAAGAGTTCTACGATGCCTCGATGTATCTCCAGCAGCTTCCCGATGACCACTACGTCTATTTCATGGCTCATCGCTGGTCAATCGACTACGAGCCGCGTCGATTTCTGGCGCCGGATATCAATGGAGAAGATCGCTCGGACGAGTTCGGCAGTTTCGGTCTGGATGTCGATGAGGCGCTCGGCCCGCCGGTGTTCGTGCTCGTCGGGGATTATCGGCCGGTACTGGATGCGTTGCAGGAAACCTATCCCGGCGGCGAAGTAGTCACCGGATCGATAGACGGCCGGCCTACGTTCATCGCCTACCATCTCCCAGAGCAATAGACGGCTACCGGGAAAACGACAACCACCCGGCAACGGGAGCCGGGTGGTGCATCATCGCAAGCTAGAAGATGAACGACAGGGCCCAGAGGATCGCCGCCAGAATGATGATTCCGATAAGGATTCGTCCGAGATAATCTTTCTGCGGCGGATCGCTACCCTGATCTGATTTCGCCACGGCATCCATCCATTACGACTCTGAATCCGACTCCGACTCCATCGCCCGAATAATCATGACTGGACGGTCAGTATCATGCAACACGCGCTCTGCCACCGAGCCAAGCAGGAAGCGCCCCATGCCCGAACGCCCGTGCGTCGTCATCGCGATCAGATCAGCACCGAACTCGGATGCGACCCGGGTAATCCCGGATGCTGGATCGGTGACTCTGACATCGGCCGAAACGGTCGCGCCGTGGGTCGTAAGTGTATCTGCCGCATCCCGCAGGTAGTCTTCGGCAGATTCGCGGGCTTCCCGCTCATAATTGGCGATAAGCTCAGAGGTGTATGACTGACCGGGAGCTACCGGCTCGACGATCCTCACCAGGGTGTAGCGGACATTGTTCCGGAAGATGTCGTAGGCGCGATCGAGTGCCCGTTCTGCCAGGTCCGAGCCATCCAGCGCCACCGCTACGTTGGTGATCTTCTGTTTTCCGAATTCTGCCCGGGTGTCGGTTGATGCGCGGGATACGAACACCGGGACCTGACTCGACTGAACAATCCTCGCGGCCACGCTTCCCATCAGCATTCGTCCGAGACCGGACCGGCCGTGACTGGCCATGACGATTGCCGAGCCTTCGACGGCCTCAGCCGCTTCGAGTATCTCCGTGGCGGCCTGCCCCAGGCGGATATCTATGCTGACTCGCGTGCGCTCGAACGAGGTCGCGACGTTTTTGAGATAGAAGTCGAGGCGCTGCTCTTCTTTGGCGAGATGGTCGATATCCTTTGGCCGCAGGCGTGTTGACGATGAATCCTGCGGACTGATGTAGAAGTCTCGTGGTGGATCTATCACGCTGATAAGCGTCACACCGGCACCGGTCTGCTCCGCCAGTGATCGTGCCAGGGGAAGTGCGGCATGTGAGATCTGTGATCCATCGAGCGGGACGACGATTCGTTTTAGCATGGCATCCTCTTCTCCAGAACATTCTGATGTTCTGAGTGGTGACCAGATCGAACGCGGTAGGTGTCGATGTACGATGCAGCGACTCGGTGTCGCAACTGTCCCAATCATGGACTGCCGGCCGGTGCATTCCCGTCTCGGCAGGCAAGATGTCTGCAACAGATCCGTCACAGATTCGTCTGTGACTCATCACGTATGGAAATCAATCCTGATTCAGTATGGAGTATGCAACGCTATGCAGGTCATTCGCACTCGGCGAGATATTCGAAACTGGCGTTCCGAGGTGTCGGGATGGGTTGGTCTGGTCCCCACGATGGGAGCGCTCCACGCCGGGCATATGTCACTCGTTGATGTCGCTGGTCAGGAGAATGACCATATCTGCGTCAGTATCTTCGTCAATCCGAGACAGTTCGGAAGTAAGAGCGATTTCGCCACCTACCCCCGAACAACCGATGAAGACCTCTCCATGCTGCAGGATGCCGGTGTCGATGCGGTTTTCATGCCCGATGCTGGTGAGATGTACGCGGGCTCTGCACGAACCTCGATTCACGTTGCCGACCTCACCGACCGGCTCGAAGGCGCATCCCGGCCGGGCCATTTCGATGGCGTCTGCCTCGTCGTCAGCAAACTGTTCAACCTGGTTCAGCCTGATCACGCCTATTTCGGCTGGAAGGATGCCCAGCAGGTAAGAGTAATTCAGCAGATGGTTGACGATCTCGACATGCCGGTCCAGATTCGTCCCATGCCGACGGTTCGGGACGATGATGGGCTGGCGCTCAGCAGTCGGAACTGCGGTTTGACGATATCTGGCCGGGAATCAGCCCGGCATATTCCGGCGGCACTGGAGCTAGTGGAACAGGCGGTTCGCAATGGTGAGTTCAGCGTAGATCTGATCCGGAGGCGGGCGATAGAACATCTGTCGGGCGCCGAGGACCTGGAGGTCGACTACGTTCAGATCGTTGATCTGGAGTCACTTCAGCCACTCGACCGGATCGATCGCCCCGCGCTAGTGCTGATCGCCGCGATCTGTGACGACATCCGGTTGATCGACAACCTGTTGGTGAGCAGTGTCTAGCCCCCGCCCCCGCAAACCGGATCGCCAGACAGGGCCACACGGAGAGCCTGCCCTGAGCGGAACCGAATGGGTCGCCGCCTACCGGGGGATGATCCCATTCGGTCGTGACGTTGCCTGAATACTTTCTGTCCGCTAAAGTTTGCAAACTGGCAGCGACGGGTCTGTCAGCGTGAAATTTGAAGGGAATCTCTCGGTGAAAGTTGCTTACGTATTCAGTACATCCGGACACACTGCCAGCTACAAGATGGGGAAGATGATTCTCCCGCAGCTGGAATCCGGGACTCACGGCGTCGATGTCATCGGTATGTTTTTCTTCGATGACAACAACTACGTCCTGCGCAAGGGTGATCCGATCGGCGAGCGCCTGGCGAAGGTTGCCAAAGAGCAGGGCATCATGCTGATGATGTGCGATCAGTGTGCCCTGGAGCGCCAGCTTGCAGAAGGCGAACCCGGCAACTGCACGCCGTCCGGAGTGGTCGATGGCGTCATGGTCGGCTGTTTCCCTGATCTTTACAGCGCTCTGGCCGGCAACCCGCCGGATCAGGTCATTACTCTGTAGCCCGTTTGGCCGGGCTAACTGGCATCAGGATCGTCGAGCGTCGAACGTCTGGCTCGCGGTGCCTGCCAGTTGTAGCGGAGGGCCAGAACGCGAATGCCGATCGTCGCCAGAACACCGATTCCGGCGGCGATCGCTGTATCAAGCCCCAGCCAGAGCAGGATTACCAGCGTCGTTGCCCCGAGGACCGCAGCCAGCGCGTAGATGTCTCGTTCGAGGATCAGCGGCACTTCGCGGGCGAGCAGATCACGGATCACACCTCCGCCCGCCCCAGTTACGGTGCCGAGCAGAATCGCTGGCAGCGGCCCGAGATCGAAATCGAGTGATTTCAACGTTCCGGAGACGGCGAAGACTCCCAGCCCGACGGCATCCAGCAGACGGATCGAGTAATCCATTCGATTGAACTGGTGATGAAACAGAAACACCGCAGCTGCTCCGAGCAACGCAGTGAGCAGGTAGATCTCTTCCC
>SLFF01000210.1 GCA_007124395.1 Thermomicrobiaceae bacterium
GACTTGCGCGGCGGCGCCAACGGTGCACGGATTCGCCTCACCCCGCAGAAAGACTGGGAAGTCAACAACCCGCCTGAACTGGCGAAGGCTCTGCAGGTTTTCGAGCAGATTCAGAACGAGTTCAACGGCGCACAGTCCAGCGGCAAGAAGGTCTCGCTGGCCGATCTGATCGTCCTCGGCGGGTGCGCTGCGCTTGAGCAGGCGGCAAAGAACGCCGGATTCGCGGTCACCGTTCCATTCACCCCGGGCCGCACAGATGCATCGGAAGAGATGACCGAGGTCGACACGTTCCAGTACCTGGAGCCGATCTACGACGGCTTCCGAAACTACGTGAAGTCGAAGAAGATGACGGCGCCCGAATTGCTGCTCGTCGAGCGCGCAAACCTGATGACTCTGACCGCTCCGGAGATGACGGTGCTGGTCGGCGGTATGCGGGCACTCAACGCCAACTTCAAGCAGGCCCCGCAGGGCGTCTTCACCGATCGACCCGAAACGCTGACCAATGACTTCTTCGTCAACCTGCTCGATCTGGGCACAGAGTGGCGGGAGTCTAATGCCGATGACCAGGTCTACGAAGGTGTCGATCGCGCCACCGGCCAGCCGAAGTGGACCGCGACGCGCGTCGATCTCGTCTTCGGATACCACTCGCAACTGCGGGCATTCGCCGAAGTTTATGCCAGCTCCGACGCACAGGAGAAGTTCGTCAAGGACTTCGTCAACGCCTGGACCAAAGTGATGAACCTTGATCGCTTCGATATGGAGGCGTAGAGTCGTAGCGATCAGACAACAGTAGGCGCCAATCAATCGCATGGCAAACGGGCTACCCTTACTGGGTAGCCCGTTTGTAGGTCGCGATATCGACGTGATCATGGATCACTCTCCCCCTGACAAGGTCACTGAACAGAAACAACTTCAGGAGTGATAGACAGGGCCCAACACGTGTGCTACTCTGTCGCTATACACTTCCTGATGACCTTTAGACAAGTTACGTAGACAATATTTGGTGGTTGCGCATTGAGCCTGTATCGGCTTGCTTGCTGCAATGCTGCGTTGAATCTGGAGCTGTCAATTGAGTCGACGCCCGTGCCGTGATGCCCTTCCGGTGAGACGGGCTGAGACTTGATCCAGTAAACCAGCGTGGCGGTGGCTATCGGACAATAAGCTCGTCAGCGACTCATATGTCGAGAGCAGCATCGCGCGTTCTCGTTTGCTGTATCCCGGAAAAGGACTGCTCGATGAGACCATCTTTTGCATTGTGGCTGCGGCGCTACGCGCTGGATATTGTCGATTCCGGGCGAATGATGCGAAAAAGCATCAACGACTGGGCGCTTCCCCCTTCAGCCGATGACCAGATTCGTTTCCTGCACGAGATTCAAGATTCCAAGTGGCTGAAATTGCTGGAAGCGGGTCGAGAAGTCCGAGAGTCACGAGCCGAGGGCATGGCGGCCGTCGCGTTGCATGAGGAGCGCCTGTCTTCCTTGTGGTCGAAGCGCTCTACCGCCACGAAAGCTGCGCGTCAGCTAAGCGCCCCAAGTCAGCTGGACAACTACAACGAGATTCGCGATTCTATGAAGGCAACACTCTCCGACGCAGAACTGTCCACTGAGGATATCGAAGCGGCGCTGAATCTCCTCGACGAATTGACCCCCGCTGACGCGCCTCGGACGCTCGATGAGGTTCTCAAGCAACTGACAGAAGAGATCCAGTCGGCGGCAACTGAGCAGGCCAGATCGGCAATGGCAGCCACGTTAGCGATTGCTGTTGCACGGTTCAACATTGCCGTCGAATCCCCGAAGAGTTTGTCCACCTCTCCCGATGCCTACGCGGAAATCGTGTTGTCTGATCTAGACGAACGGGAACGTAAGCTCTGGCAGGCGCTTCGCGCCGAAGACCGCTTCCTTACCTGGGGTATCGCTCGTGATTTACGCCAGGTGGCGGGGAGGCGCTTGCTCGTCGGTGCCGTGCCCCACGCAGCTCAACTCGCGGTACAGCGTGCGGATGCTCCAGATGATGGGGATCTCGGAGAACAAGCCCTCTTGATGGGGAGCGTCATCCGTCGACTGTTGAGAGCGCTTGCACTCGCGCTCTCTCTGGAATCTGCCTGTCGATGGCCCACTGACGCTCCGCCGTTCCGGTTCTGGTCCCGACTGGCAACTCGAGCCAGCCGCTCAGGCAGTGCCTGGCGATGGCCGTTCCGCACCACCCCGGCAAATATCCTGAGCACCGCAACTCGATCCGAAGGTCGACCACGAACAGTGGAAGGGCGTGTGACGTCAATTACGATCCGTCATCGAGCACGCAAGGCGATATCGCTCGTCACTATTGAGCGAGATGGTGCACAAATCGACGCAGTGATTGGGCACATCAAGGCGGATTCGGGCGGATTGGTTCCCGGTTCATGGTGTCGAGTTGCCGGTGTCTGGCGTAACGAATCGACTGATGCTGAGGGGCCAGCTCTGGAGCTACAGAGAATGGCGCTGCGCGATCTTGCTCGAGATGGGTGGCACGAGGCGATCACTGTTGGCCTCACTGCCGTGTATAACCCGATATCACATGGTCTTGCCGCCGAATGGAGTTGGGAGCCGGGCACCAACGGAGCAGGCAACCAGCTCCGCTATGGAACCTGGTGATCGGGTTGGGAGACACAGATGTCAGACTGTAGCGAACTCCAGGCGGAAATGAATAGACTCGCCGAGGAGCTCTACGATGCAACCTGGAACAAGCACGGCCATGGCCTGAAGACTGCTGGTGCCACAGCGACTGCCGGTACCGGCGGGGTAATCCTTGGTGGATGTCTATATGGAAGTATAGGAGGTCCGCAGGGTTGTGCTGCAGTCGCCATGATAGCCGCGGGTGGCGCAGCTTTCGGAGGAACGCTAGCTACCGCTGGATCGGCCGTTCATTTCCAACAGGCGAGCGAACGCGAGCGAGCATTGCAGCGTGCCTACAATAACGCCAAAAGTGCCTACTGCACATGCGTCTTTGGAGAGGGAGTATCAGTTCTGCCAGAACCCGAATTGCCACCGGAACCACCGGACCCGGACTTCGAAGACCTCGAAAATCTGGAAGAACAACTCGAGCAATGTATGGAAGCCGAAGCGCCACTTTGCGAGATGCCCGATGAAGCAGACCAGTATACTCCTGCACCCGACGAAGAGGAAGATGTAGATCTGGTAGGTTCCAGCTCCGGCAACGATGCATTCTACATGGGAGGCATGTAGTTCACCAGAGGCCAACGTGCATCGCCTGAATCGCACCGATGATCTCGTTCCGTCCAATCGCTGACCTTATCCAGGAGCGCCGAACGATGCGATTTGTCGCCAATCTTCGACAAGAAACTATCGACGCATTCGGGGCTCATGGTATTCAGCCAGCAGCCTATTTGCTTTCGTCACACCGGGCATCCCCGGCCAACCTGCGCTCGGCAGCCGAGGTTCGCGGACTCGACATACAACTGTTCGCTGATAACGGCACCAAGCCGATGATCGATGCAACAGTGCGTGCATTCCGAGATTTAGCTGGCGAGATTCGCCAGGAAGTGCTGGATATCCGTCGTAAACTCGATCGAGTCCCACGCGGAGCTGACGTGCCGGACTCGCTTCGCTCCAGGGCCTCAGATCTTGCTGACGACGTAGTGAGCCACACTGTCGCTTTATCCGAAAACATAGACACTGATGTACTCCTCGATGTACAGCTTTCAATGGATCCAACCGACCTTGTGGCCAAAGAGGATTTTGGGACGGCCTGTCTGATTGCACTTGATCTGGACCGGGAAACAACCGGTTGGCGGGTGTCGCGATTCAACACCCGAAATAGCCGGTCTTTGAGGCTCTGGGAAACAATTCAGAATGATCCCAGGTGCGCAAATGTCCGCGTCCACGCAGTGCTGAGCGCGATGGATTACAACACCGCCCGTGCCGCGGGCAGACTCGCAGCGCTCAAAGGGGTTCGGCATGCCGCACTCGGTCTTGCCGGAATCATGCTCGATCCGAGCGCCGTCGACTTCCATGTGTTCGGCACCGCAACCCTGCGTTTCGAGCGTCCGGCACCAAGACGATACGTGCGTCTGGCCCAGATTCTTCGCGGCATCGAGGATGGATACCACTCGGCAGGTAAGCGGTTGTCAACCTTTCATTGTCTTGGTCTGGGCGCGCCGCCGTTGCTCCCGATTCCACCTGCAGCACTCAACGAATCCACCACTATTACCACCGATGCCACCAGCCCCATACACGACGCCGCTCGGGACAAAGTGTTGTACGACCTCGAGCTGAATGGGCACCGAGCCAACGGCCGGCAAATCGTCGAGCGTATTCTCAACGGTGGAGACTGGCCATTTCTCAGTCCGTTTACCAGGGATTTTAAAGAAACATTTGGCCACGATCCGGCCAGGGCTCGGGCTTTCTGGAACGCTCAGGGACAGCCAGCTGTGACTGCGGAACTCCTGAAGGATCCGAGCGTTCTCACCGAATCGCTGCCACTATTCAGTGAAGCAATCGAGAGCGTAAGACTCGCAGCATCACGAGCACGTATTGCTCATAACCACTGGGTCCTTGGCGAGTTGTGTGCCGGATTTCAGAGTGGCACTCGAAGGCGAGAGACTTCACTGAATGCAATTCAGCAACTCGTCGACATGTCAACCAGTTCAACAACAACGCGAGGTCTCAACGCAGCAGCCAGTGTGCTCAGCCACGGGAGAGAGTGATGTCCAACCAGTTCTGAGTGCTCGCTTCATCATCCAGGAATATTTTAAAGATAGTATCGCCCTACGGATGGCCAGTTGATGGAGACCGAATCGAGGCCGCCGATCTCGAGCGCATCATCTGCAAATCGAAAGCCAGCCAGAACCGTCAACGCCTGTGCGAAGGTGATGAACCTGGATCGCTTCGATATCGAGGCGTAGTACATAATCTCCAGGCATCGACCGACGCCACGAGTCATTCAGAGTCGTTGCATACCACATGAACAGAACGGACCACTCTCTCCGGGTGGTCCGTTCTGTTCCCCATCTGTTGGCAAATGTTACCCGGCCCTGTTGATTGGTCCCTCACTATGCCTGGCCCAGGTTCAGCTCATCACTCATCAACAACATATGAACTCTGGTATCATGCCAATAATCACACAAATTCTTTCAATCGCCAGATGTAGCCCGAGGCTGGCGGGAGGTCGTCATGGGTCACCCTGGATCAATGGGCAGAGTGCTGCACTCCGGTGAACATGCGTTCGTTGGGCGGCAACAGGAGCTCGAACTCTTGCTTTCCGGACTAGACCGTGCCGCAGATGGCAATGGAGGACTTTATCTCGTCAGCGGTGAAGCCGGGATCGGAAAGACATCTCTAGTTCAGGAGCTAATCCTGGAAGCTCACAAGTCCGGAGCTCTAACGCTAGCCGGAGCCGCGTTCGACCTGTCTTCAACTCCTCCCTATGGACCGTGGCTGGAGCTGGCGAGCCATTATCGCCCGTCCGAAGACGACCCGGAACTGCCGGAGTCACTCGATCGCAAGGCGACTTCGCCTTCTGGCCAGATTCAGGATGAACGCTTTGATGAAGCGCTGGGCTTCGTTATCAATCTCGCCGAGCGACGACCGCTCGTTCTCGTACTTGAGGATCTGCACTGGTCGGATGAAAACAGCCTCGATTTACTCCGGTTCATTGCCCGCCATGTTGCGAGGCATCGGATTCTGATTATTGCAACGTATCGCGATGATGAACTCAATCGTGAA
>SLFF01000264.1 GCA_007124395.1 Thermomicrobiaceae bacterium
AACTGGAAGTAGGTGACCCAGTTATCGTACTCAGCATCCTGCGCCATCTGCTCGGCTTCGTCGTCACCGATGAATTCTGGATGGAACTGCTCCAGATAGTGTCCCGGCGCATAGGCGCCCATGAGCGTTCGTCCACGAGTCGCGTGGCCGCCACCGATCATGGTTGATCCGGCCAGGACGTCAGGGAACATCGGATACGGCTCCGGGAAGATGAAGTGGATGGTGTAGTCTCCGTCCGCCTCCATGGTGCCCTGCTGGCCGTTGATGGCGGTTTCCGGGTTCTTGACCGGAGTGAGCTCATCGTTCTCGTACATGTGCTGGAACCACCACATGAAGTCCGCTGAGGTAAACGGGTGGCCGTCTGACCAGTGCATGCCTTCCCGCAGGTAGAGCGTTGTTACGCGACCTTCATCAGTCACTTCCCAGTCTCTGGCCAGCGATGGCTGAATCTCGCTACCGGTGTAGTCCCAGAACAGTGGTTTGTCACTGGACATGATCCGGTTGCCGTTTTCGTTGTCGCCAGGGCCGGTGAAGGCGCGTCGCCAGGTTCCACCATATTCACCGATCTCATGAACCGGCTGGAACACGGCCGGGTGGCTGCCGATGCGTTCTTCAACGGGGGGCAGATCGCCTGCTTCGACCATCTCGGCAAGATCTGGCGCTTCGTTGAAGGAGTCAGGCATTTCGTCGACCAGCACCGGGCCTTCGAGTTCGCCGATCAGATCGGATCCGATTTCGACGTCGTCTTCGTCGACGTCCATCGGGTCATCATCAGCATCTTCGGCATCGTCAGTATCCGGCTCGTCAACTTCTTCATCATCGTCTGTATCGTCTGTATCTTCGGCTGCAACTTCATCGTCGTCGGCGTCTTCAACGCCCTCGCAGGCTGCCAGCAAAGCAGAGACAGTGGGTACGGCAAGTCCGAGCGCCGCCCCGCGCTTGATCACGTCCCGGCGTGTCAGCTTTGCGGTGGTTACTGAACCGATAACCTGCGTGATGTCCGATAGATCTTTGATCCCCATCTCGTGATTCCTCACCATGAAACTGGCAAATAGGATTCGCAACAGAATCTGAGACCGGTTTCTCCAGAAGTGCCACGTTTTCCAGACCGGTTCCGGGATCCGTTACGAACGACAGTCAGAATGAATCAGCTCCTCCTCAGGTAATCTCCTCTCGATGTTGCTGCGGGCTCCTCAACAGCTATGTTCTGTGCAGGTTGATCGTGTCAGCACGCAATGCGGTGAGACTGCTTTGCATGACAAATCCGAACCGTCGAATCGAGGGCCCGGTCATCATGAGCGTTTGCGAGAGATTGCGGCTCCAGAACCAGATCAACCTTGATCGATTTCTTTCTGCACAACGTTGTGCGTCAGACATGTGTACGAAGCGCGTTAGCAGGGATATATACAATATTTGTTATGTGATGTGTAAGCTGCGTAATTTGCAGCTTCGGTTTTTGCGCATTTCCAGTTGTGCTATCGATATTGATTTTGGCTCGTCTGTATCTAGCACACTATCCTACTTTGCCCGGATGCTGTCAAGCCCTTGCAGGGACAATCCATGCAGAAACCTGCATTGTTCGCGATTCGGATTGGCAAGCTATTACGTGTAATGCGCAGATGTTCTTCGCATTCCTGCAGTTTCAGTTCTATGGAGCGGATGAGTATCCGAGAGCGGCAGAGGTGAGCAAGAAATATTGCGTGAACGATACGTCGCGCGCGTTGTTAAGTCGCGAGACTGCACTGGAACGAGTGGACGTGGCGGTTTTCCGCCACGTCCACTCTGTCAGATTCACCTAATTCTGATGGAAGAAGAGGGTTGCTGGGTGCGAGACACTGGGTGTCTCAACTTGCTTCCCGTTGATATGCCGGGACGGGCTGTTTCCCACGTTGTTGTTGACAATCCGCACGCCGATGGCAATTGGCGACAGTCCGACTGTGCCGATCGCCCATACATCATCGGTGATGATCTCCCAGATCTCCTGCATCGCTTCGTTGCGTTCCTCCAGCTCCATTCCGGCGGCGGAGAACCATATCTCCTGCGCTCGTTTCATCCCCTCGGGCGGCTCGATGCCGCTCTCGCCGGCTGTCATCGCCCAGGTTGCGTGCTGGGGCCCAACGCCAGACCAGACGTGTGCAACCGGGAGCATCATATTCGGTGAGATGTCCAGATTCTCGGAGCCATCGTTGAACCACATGGAGAGCTGAAGCTCGTTTGCCTGATTGCGCTCCCACCACAGGCTGTCTTCGAGTTCCTGGAAATCGATCTGAATGCCGATGTTTTCAGCGAGTTGGAAGACAATCATCTCACAGACTGCTGGCCAGTTCAGCCGGGCGCCGGATGCTGAAAGCCGAATGCGGAATCTCTCGCCGTTGTCGCGGCGAAGTCGGTATCCCTCTTGATCTCGTTCGGTAAGACCAAGACCATCCAGTAACTCATTGGCCTGATCGGGATCCAGCGTGTGCCATTTCGTCCGCCACTCTTCTTCTCCAGGGTTCTGCGGACTATCAGGGCCCGGGATGCAGGAACCGGGAGTGCCCAGGCCGAGCCAGAGCGCTTCATTCAGCTGATCTCGGTCGATCCCTAGTGAGAGCGCTCGACGAAAGTCAGGTTCATTGATGAGGTCGACGATTTCATCATCTCCCTCTTCTTCACCCCGCCAGGACATGTTGCACATTACCATTGCGTCTGCGCCCCAGAGAGCAGGGTCGAGGTGGATCGTGTAGTTGCTCTCTTCCTGGTTTTCAAGCAGCACTGGGAGCGCGCCAAGATCGATGTGACGTTGCTGGAAGTCGATCTCGCCAGCGAGTGCCCGCAGCGTGATCACTTCGAGATCCTCAGCGTTCCGCATGACTATCGAGTCTATATACGGTAGCTGGTTGCCCTCGGTGTCGACTGCCCAGAAGTACGGGTTCCGTTCGAGAACCCAGTTCGGCTCGTTCATCGGGTTGACTGTCTTCCAGGCAAAGACCACGGGACGATCAGGGTTCAGCGCCCAGTTGTTGAGGAATTCGAAGTAGGTCGTCCAGTTGTCATATTCTGCGTCCTGTGCGATCTGATCGGCCTCATCAGCGCCGACAAACTCAGGATGGAATTGCTCCAGGTAATGGCCAGGGGCAAAGATAGTCGGTAGCGGCCCCCCGATTGGTGATGAACTTGCAAGCATTGAGTCGAACATCGGGTAAGGTTCCGGGAAGATCCATTTGACGATGTAGTCACCGTCGGTCTCCATAACTCCCTGTTCACCGTTGATCGCCGTGGCCGGGTTTTTGACCGGAGTGAATTCCTCGTTCCCGTAGATGTGCTCGTACCAGAACATGAAGTCTGCTGATGTAAATGGCTCTCCGTCTGACCACCGCATACCTTCACGAAGATAGAAGGTAAACTCGCGGCCATCGTCAGACATTTCCCAGTCCCGGGCGATGCACGGAGTCATTTCACTGGCCGTGTAATCCCAGAACAGGACTCTCCCGCTACTCGTGATGATCCGATTACCTTGAGGTGTGTCTCCAGGACCCAGCTTGGCGCGGCGCAAGGTGCCTCCGTATTGACCGATTTCGTGGACTGGCCGAATGACCATCGGCTGTGAGCTAATGCGCTCTTCGACTGGGGGAAGGTCGCCTGCCTCGACAAGTTCGGCCAGTTCTGGTGCCTCGCTGAAGGAGTCTGGCATCTCGTCGACAACCACAGGTCCTTCGAGCTCGCCAATCAGGTCCATGCCGATTTCGACGTCGTCTGTTTCAACGTCTAACGGGTCGGCATCATCTTCGGACGGTTCTTCGTCTTCTTCGTCTTCTTCGGCATCATCGGAGTCGGGGTCTTCCACGACGTCATCGTCGATTTCTTCTGCGGCGACTTCTTCGTCGTCGTCGACTCCCTCGCAGGCGGCAAGTAGCGCCGAGACTGCCGGTACTGCAAGCCCGAGCGCGGCGCCTCGCTTCAATACATCACGACGGGTAAGTCTTGAGTTTGACTCTGAGGCGAATAGCCGCAATGAACGAGGAACTTCATCGATTGTCATTCTCTGGTTCCTAACGCTGAATTCGATAAGTTGATCTCGCGGAGGTGTCCGGTCTCTCCTCAACTGCCCCCGGGAACCGATCCCTGTCTCGCCAAGTCCGAACACCTCGAACATCCTGATAGTCGGCGTTGCGATGGCCTGATGTACTCCTTTCCGCGCCGGTACTGGTCCGACTGCAGCGATATGCGTCGCCTGCGCGGCGTGTCTGCGGACTCTGCCTGCGCGGCTTGCAGGGCGATAGTCAGGTGCCGGAGAGTATGATGCGCAATATTACGGGTGATGAATTACGCTACCGGATTGCCTCGTGCAAGGATTGGTTTTTGGAAAACGGTATATATCTGATTATCGTTCGGTCTGGAGCGCCTGTCAATACCCCTCATCCCGCTTAGCGCCAATGACGTACTGCCGGATAAATCATTGACATGCCCACCACTTGCTGCTATTTTGATCGCGCAGAGTATCTGTGAAATGACAGCAGATTCGGCATTCCGGCGAGAGAATTGTCAGCGACAGTCTGCTGCCTGGATACGGGGAAGGTCCCTATCCAGGCTGGAAGCCGAATCCGGTGCCAGAGATAGATCAACGAGTGCCGAATAGAGGATTTCTCTATTCGCAGTATTGGTGGGCAAGTAACCACATCTGGTTGGCGATAGTAAATGCTGACCGGGAAAGGAACAAAAATTCAATGGCACGAATGAACAAAGTAATCCAGCGACTCGAGAGCGGCGAACTGGCGTTCGGTCCGTTTCTCCCGGCCGGTTCGATCCCCGATGCCGTGTGGGCATCTTCGTCTGGCTATGACGCTGTGGTGTTCGAGATGGAGCACAACTCCTTCAGCCTGCACGATCTCCGCCTGTCGATGCAGTTCATGCTGGATCGAAAGCAGATCCTTGATTCCGGCTCCCCGGCACCCTCGGTCGCCCCGTTTGTGCGCATTCCGGTCAACGGACGAGAGCGCAACCAGTGGATCGTGAAGCAAGTGCTCGATATCGGCGTAATGGGGATCGTCTTCCCGATGATCAATACCCCTGAGGATGCGGTTGCCGCGGTTCAGGCATGCCGCTACCCGCATCCGGGCGATGCCAACGATCCAGGTCCAGTCGGCCAGCGAGGCCATGCCCCGAACAACGCCGTTCGCTACTGGGGACTCAGCCAGTCCGAGTATTTCGAGAAGGCCGACGTCTGGCCGCTCGATCCGCAGGGCGAGATTCTCCCACTGCTGCAGTGTGAGACCATCGAGTCGGTGAATAACCTCGAAGCGATCCTCGATGCAGTGCCCAATCCGGGGTTGATTCTGATTAGCGAGAGCGATCTCTCGGTTTCCCTGGGCCACAAGGGCGAGGATACTCCCGAGTTGCGCGAAGCGGTCCAGAAAGCGGCGGAGATCTGCCGCTCCCGCGGCGTGCACTACGGCTCGCCACAGGTGAACATGGACAATATCGAACAGCGCATCGCCGATGGCTTCACCTACCTGATGCCGCCATTGCCGCGTTCGGCTGAGGTCTTGACGAAGGGCCGCGAGCTGGAATCCGGCCGGAACTAGTCGCCCCGCTGTATCGACCCAGGCGCTGGACTTCTGGTCCGGCGCCTGTGCCCGCACCCGGTTCATGTCAGAAGAGGAAGTTGCATGCAGATTACAGGAATAGAAACGATCGTGTCGAGCCGGTATCCCAATCTGTTCTGGCTGCA
>SLFF01000314.1 GCA_007124395.1 Thermomicrobiaceae bacterium
CTGCAGAATGTCGAGCCCGAGGACACATTCATCGTGATCGCGCCGGAAGGTGCCGCGCAGTCGAGAGTCTTCGAATTCGTCGAAGCGATCAAGGAAATCGGTGTTCCGTACCGGGTCGTAAGCGACGGAACGGCCGGGCAGATCGTTAATGGGGCAGCTGGCTCGATCGACGTACCCTCTGTCCCGGAGCCGTTTGCATCGATCTCCTGTCTGGTTCCGCTGCAGCTGTTCGCCTACTATCTGGCGCTGGCAGCCGGAACCCATCCGGATACCTTACGACTGGACGACCCCCGCTTCGCCCGGGCCTTCCAGAAAGCAAGCCTGTACTAGCCGCTTGACTGAGCTGACATTGTGGCGGCCGGGAATGGCCGCCACACCCAATTCTCTGTGCGCCAGGCGCTGCGGGGTATTAGGATTGGTTCCGGAGATGATCGTTTCGCAGAAGGAGGCCATAACCATGCGCGCACTCGACCACACTGATCTGCCACGGTTCAACAAGGTCAACTGGGAACAGAGCATGGAACGGCTCGGTGAGATGGTCTCGGAACGAGCCAATCGGGACTGGGAGTTCGAGGCGCACTTCGATGAGGACGATGGCTCGGTCGGCTTCTCATCCCGCGCTGGCGGCAATATCCAGAGCGATGCCGATGAACAGACCCGGATGCACGAGGAAGACCAGCAGATAATTCGCGAGGTGTTCGACTCCTTCGAATGGGTGATCTACCGCTAATCCAGACACTCGTTTTCAAGCCCCACGAAGTACTACGGCTGCTGCATCCTGCAGGAATTGCAGCAGCTTTCCTCTTGACCAACGCTCTACTTCTGAATAGGCTATGCAAGGTCAGTCGATGGCGTGGGAGCGCCGACATCTGAACGACAATGTGTGAAAGCTGGATCGCCAGCCGGGAACGAGCCCGGATGCGCGACTAGCACTCTGTGCTGTCCTGCGTCCAGGTCTGTTGATCAGAAAGGCACCCCGTGTCGATACACACTTTTGTAACGAGTTCGGGACTGCTGAGATGGCAGTGGGACCCGGTCACGACTATGCTCCGTAACACATGGATTGAAAACGGGCAGTAATGCCTTCACTGGATGGCACGCTGGTGCGTCGAATTCAGTGGGTTACAACCGTCTGTTGCGGGCCATTCGGAGCGTTTCGCAATCATGAGAGCAACACGATACACGCGCGCATCGGTATCGGGTGAGGTGCTGTCCCTGTGACACGCACCATTCTGCTCATGGTTCTCGTGCTCATCGTTGGTGGGGGCGCGGCGATCTACGTCTGGTCATCGTTGAACCTGCTCCTCAAAGGGCAGGCATCTCTGTTCCAGGGCGTCACCACGGTTCTGGCGATCGTCGGGATTATCGGGTTGATCCTGCTGCTGCAGCGGATCTCCGTTCGCTACGAAGACAGGCGTGACGAAGATTCGTAGTAACCAGTCAGGGATCTGGAAACCAGGGGAGGAAATCTTGTCAGGGGACAACTCTGAGAACACCGGGCCACCAGCGCCTGAAGAACCAGACGAACACGATCACGAAGAGGAACACAATACCCAGGGCACGATGGTGCTGATGCTCCTCTTCCTCGTTCTGATCATCGGGGTCTGGGGCACTATGTTCCTGCTCCTGCTCGAGCGGGGGTAGGCCATGAAAATCGATCGTTACGAGAAGATCTTCATGCTGCTTGGCGTCGGAATTCTGGCGATGGGGCTGATCGCGATCGCGATCTCCGTTCTCCATTACGGATTGCACGTGCCGAGTCCGGATGGGCGCATTGCCCCCGGGGATGTCCGTGCAACATCACCATGGGATGAGCCAGGAGTCTACGAGACCGGCGATGGTGAGTACGAAGTCATCATGCTCGCCGAGACCTGGCGATTCGTGCCAGATGAGGTCCGCGTGCCCGCCGGCTCTGAAGTGACCTTCCGGATGACCTCGCCAGACGTGGTCCACGGCGTTCTTATCGAGAAGACCGCGGTGAACGTGATGATCATTCCAGGTCAGATCGCAACAGTAACCCACACCTTCGATGAGCCGGGCGAACACCTTTTCGTCTGCCATGAATACTGCGGAACGGGACATCATCTCATGTCAGGACGGGTGGTCGTGGAATGAGTACGGTCGCAACTACTGCCGAACAGATAACACCACACGAAGAAGTCGGCGTCGAAACGCATGGGCAGATGTGGCCGGTTACGGGCCAGATCGCCATCTCGCTGTTTGCGCTTGGCCTTGGCGGGTTTATCGGACTCTTTCAGGCGATCGAGCGTGTGAACATCACCTTGCCACCGTTCGGGCCGTTCGAGAACTACTATCAGGGCCTGACATTCCACGGCGTTCTCCTGGCCTTCGTCTTTACCTTCGGCTTCGCCAACGCCTTCGTATCCTGGACCACCATCCGGGGGTTCGATCGCCCGCTCTATAGCACCATGCTGGCTCAGGGAGCCTTCTGGGTACTGTTGACCGGGACGATTCTCGGCGCCATTATCATGACGATGAACGAGGCAACGGTCCTCTTCACGTTCTACGCACCGATGCAGGCACACTCGGTGTTCTATCTCGCGGCGGCATTGCTGGTCGTCTCGACATGGCTGGTCCTGGCGAACATCGTTCTGACCTATCGGGCTTGGCGAAAAGAGAATCCCACCGCGGCAATTCCGCTCATGGGATTCACCTCGCTCACCACATACATCATGTGGGGACTGGCATCGCTCGGGGTGGCCATTCTCGTAGTCGGGATATTGCTGCCATGGTCGCTTGGCCTCTGGGAGCACACCGACCCGCAGCTCGGCCGGACTCTCTTCTGGCTGAGTGGTCACGCGATCGTCTACTTCTGGCTGTTGCCGGTCTACATCTCCTGGTACATGTTCATCCCGAAACAGGTGGGAGGGCGCCTCTACAGTGATGGGCTGACCCGGTTTGCCTTCATTCTATTTCTCTTGTTCTCTATTCCAACCGGTCTGCATCACCAGTACACGGATCCCGGCATCCACGAGGGGATGAAGGGGTTCCACCTGCTCCTGACATTCGTCATCTTCTACCCGAGCCTGATCACCGCGTTCTCGATCATGGCCGCACTGGAGCATGGCGGACGTAAAGCGGGCGGACGTGGTTTGTTTGGCTGGATCATGGCCTTACCGTGGAACAATCCCGCCGTGGTAGCCCAACTTCTGGCAATGCTCGTCTTCACCCTTGGTGGCGTGACTGGACTGGTCAACGCCAGCATGTCCGTCAACCTGGTGGTTCACAACACCGCATTCATTCCGGGCCACTTCCACCTGACAGTGGGTACCGCGGTCGCGCTCTCGGTACTTGGAATCTGCTACTGGTTCGTCCCTTATCTCACCCAGAGACCGCTCTTCGCCACCAAACTGGCGCTCTGGCAGGCGTGGTTGTGGGCAATCGGGGTACTGATCTTCTCCCGCGGTCAGATGTCTGGCGGGCTCGATGCCCAGCCGCGTCGCACGATGCTCGGTGAGGCTTCCTACAGCCTGCCTGGCTGGGAAGTCGCCAACTGGCTGACGGCGATCGGTGGCATCGTGATGACAGTCAGCGGATTGCTGTTCTTCGTCGTGATGATCGGGACGCTCCTGAACAAGCGAGCAGAAACCGCCGAGGAGAAGGCCGCGCTGCAACCGCTAATGCCAGCACCACCGATCCATGACCATCGAAAATCGTGGAAGATTTTCGATCGGATTGGCCTCTGGACGCTGATCGCGATTATCCTGATTCTGATCGCGTATATCCCGGTATTCCTTTTGTACCTCCCGGCGGAGTTCACGTCGCCAGGGGTTCGGGTCTGGTGACGGAGGAGGAACAATGTCGAAAACAACGGTCGGAGCGCTCTTGCTGGTCTTTCTTGCCGTCCTGGCGATTGGCTATGCCGGTACCATTCCGCTTGGAGATAGCAGTCCACGCGAGGTTTCTGATGACAACGGTGTGGCGATGACCGGCGATCCGGTCGAGCTCGGGGAGTCGATCTATTCCCAGCAATGCACCGGATGTCACACCATCGACGGCTCGGATGGGGTCGGCCCGACACTGGCCGGACTGTTCGGCAGCGAGGTCACGATGGAGGACGGCGAAACGCTCATCGCCGATGGGGATTACCTCGTATTGGCGATCACCGATCCGCGGGAAACCACCCGGGAAGGCTACCCGGATGTCATGCCGGCCTTCGACAACCTCAGCGAGGATGAGATTGCCGGACTGGTCGCGTTCATCGAGTCGCTGGAGTAACCCAGCAATTCCCGGTAGGGGCCGACGCTCTGTCGGCCCGAATCGCCCCGGAAATCCACACCAACCCCTGCAGAATGTCCCCCCTCTCCCAGAACCTGTCCTGAACGGAGCCGAAGGATCTGGAGAGGGGCCGGGGGTGAGGGCCGTCTACCCCTCCGCCCGCAACTTCGGCAACACCTCACGTGAAACCTTATCGAACATGTCCCACTGCTCTTCGGGCGGCATCGGGAAGATGAAATCGGTGAACCCGATCTCACGATACGGCTGGATCATCTCTTCGAGCTGGTTCTCGTGCTCGAACGGTGGCGTCCAGGTGAAGACCGACAGGCGAATGTCGTCCGGATTTCGGCCCGCTTTCTCGGCCCCGGCACGCAGCCATCCAGCCTGCTCGGCCGCTTTCTCCGGGTCGGCCCGGGTGTTCCAGACGTCCGCGTAGCGTCCGGCGATGCTGATCGTCCGCTTGCCAAATGCCCCGACAACAATCGGGATGTGCGGCTTCTGGAGTGGTTTCGGCTCGAACGGCGCATCCACAAACGTGTAGTACTCGCCGTCGAAATCGGTCCGATGCTCTTTCATCAGGCTGTGGAGAATCTGCAGCGCCTCCTCGTACATGTCGACCCGTTCTTTTGCCGAGGGGAATCTATAGGAGTACGCCGTATGCTCGCGCTCCATCCAGCCTGCGCCGATTCCCAGCTCCACGCGGCCGTTCGAGGCATGGTCGATGGTAAGCGCCTGCTTGGCCAGCAGCCCCGGGTTTCGATACGTGTTACCGCTGACCATGATCCCGAACCTGATCCGGCTGGTGACCATTCCCAGTGCGGCGATCAATGTCCAGGCTTCGTAGTACGGGGTGTCTTCGTTGTCGCTGGCCATGAAGTGATCCACCACCCAGGCGGTATCCCAGCCGGCGTTCTCGATCATCTGCCAGTGACGCGCCAGCTCGGGAACCGGCTTGCGGTTACCCGTGCCAATGCCGAATCGAAGGGGATGCGTTGCCATAGCTCGCTTCATCCTTTCAGGGTCAGGTCTTCAGTTCTCCCTCTGCGACGTTCCTGCCATTCTAGGACAGGTTGTCGATTCTCGCGCGTTCGGTAGACGGCGACCCGTTCGACTTCGCTCAGGGCAGGCTCTCCGTGTCGCCCAGCCCGGCAAACCAGTTGCGAAGCCACACGCGGTTGGAGTGGTGGGTCGAACGGCCCTCACCCCGGCCCTCTCCCAATACTGGGAGAGGGAGAAAACTATTCGCTCCGCGTGTTGGGCATTGCACATGCGAACAAAGACCCACACACCGATCGCTCACCGGAAAGGAGATCCAACGTGATGAACAGCAAAGGTTTCCGGATGCGGCGAGACCACGAAGCGCAGCAGGAACTCGGCATGCCGGATGAACGGCTCCAGTCCAGCGCGAGTCGACC
>SLFF01000319.1 GCA_007124395.1 Thermomicrobiaceae bacterium
GATCATCGCATTCCTCGCGGCGGAGCGTATGAATCTCCAGTGCCGTCGAATAGTGGGTCGATGCCTGGAAGAAGGCTCCGAGCCTGGCATCCTGGTCCCCGGCACGCTCGGCGAACTGCGAGGCGCGGCCAATATCCTCCCCGTTACCGAAATGGTAGGCGAGTGTCGCGTCGTAGCCTGGTTCGGCTGGATTGCCATGCTCCTCAAGCGATTCGGCGATCGCCTGGTGCAGAATCCGTCGACGAATGGCGTTGAGGTCGCGGGTTAGCACTTCCCGAATCTGGTCATGAGCGAATGCGTAGGAGATCTGTGCCCGGACATCCGGACCACCAGGGTTTTCCACGATCAGACTGCGGCTTAGCGCTTCGTCGAGCTGAGCGGCGACCTCCTCAGGCGAACTCGATTCGATACGGTAGGCAACGTCGACGAGCAGATCGAGCGGGAATGTTCGTCCGTAGACGGCGCCGATCGAGAGCGTCTTCTGTGACTCTTCAGACAGCGCCATCAGGCGGCTGGTGACCACGCCGTGGATGCTCTGCGGGATATCAATTTCCGCCTTGTTGGCGATCATCCACGTCTTGCCATCTCTTCGGAGGGAGCCGCTCTCATGCAGGTGAAGTACCAGTTCTTCAATAAAGAAGGGAACGCCTTCGGCTTCCTGCTGAATCGCCTGGGCCAGCGGTCTGGCGATCGTGTGTGCAGCGCTATCCAGAATCGCACCGATCAACTGCCGGGCACCGTGTTCGCCGATCCTCTTGAGCGCAATGCGTTCGACGGTACTCTCCCGGTAGGCGTCCCGGATCAGCTGTTGCAGCGCACCGCGTGGATCGATGTCGGTGTCCCGGTAGCCCAGAATGACGAGAATCGGCGTATCGCGAGGTGATCGCAGCAGGTAGCGAACCAGCTCCAGATCCGGTTCCGATGCCCACTGAGCATCATCCATTGAAACGATCACCGGTTGTGACTCGGCGAGTGTCTGCAGCAGAACGGTGATGCGATCAATCGTTCT
This sequence comes from Thermomicrobiaceae bacterium, assembly GCA_007124395.1. Taxonomy (GTDB): domain Bacteria; phylum Chloroflexota; class Chloroflexia; order Thermomicrobiales; family Thermomicrobiaceae; genus SLMJ01. The sequence goes on from SLFF01000319.1 coordinate 1,010, forward strand.
TCGCACATCTTCTGCACTATCGGCGGTGGGTCCAGAATCTGCTCGAGAAGAAATGAAACTCGATAGCTGCGCCTGATCCAGCGCTTCGTCCCACCCGGGAGCCGAGGATTCCGATATGCGCCGGAGGGCGCCCTGCATCGCGGCGAGTGGGTGAACGATGTCCGAATAACAGACAGCTTCAATGATGGTTGAATCGGCCTGATGGGATTTGAGGAACTCCTGAATCAGCCGCGTCTTTCCAATTCCCGGTTCGCCGCTTACAAGCACCACGGTGGCCTGCTCGTTTCGAGCATGGTCAAATGCCGCGGACAGGTGGGCTTGCTCCTGATCCCGGGCAACCAGGCTCAACGCCCGGTGGGCTCGTTGTTCGAATGGTCGGCTCATCCTTGCCTCTTTCAGCTGTTCGCCACGGTGATCAGCTATCAGGATGGATAGATTCGCCGACCTTCGTCGTCTTCCAGAATGATTGCCTCAGTGGGGCACGACTCTGCCGAGAGTAGCAACGTGTCGTCATCCACTGAGTCCGGATCGATCAATACAGCCTTATCGCGCTCGTCGATCTGATACACGGTCGGTGCGCTAACGATGCAGTTCTCCGAGCCGATGCACTTTTCACGGTCGATACGTACTCGCAACGCTTCCGTCCCCTCGATAATTCATCCGTCTGGATGTGACCTGTCCTCCGGAATTCCCTGTAGTCGCCAGACTTTTGGAAGTTCCAGTTTGATACGGTGCCAGCTATCTCCGCTGTCTTCCGACAAATATAGTGTACTCCCGTCAGCATAGTCACCGGTGTAGAACAGGGTACCCGGGCTGCCTGGATGCCTGCAAATCGGGTCTGCCGGTCGACTGGATGGAAGTCCCGAACCGGCTGGCTCCCACGATTCTCCACTGTCCGATGATCGATAAACAGGACACTGTTGACTGTCCACATAGACATACATTCGTCGCGGATCGTCCGGGTCGATCACAATACCATGCACGTAGCGCTTGCCAAGTCCCGAGACTCTCTCCCACCCCAGGCCGCCATCGACGCTCACGAATAGCCCGCTACCAGTCCCGGCAAATATCCGATCCGGATTTTCGGGGTGGATCACTATCCGGTGCAGATCCGCTCCAGGCATGACGTCGATCCAGGTCTCGCCCGCGTCTTCAGTTCGTAGAAGCCCACCGTGCTCGACACCGACCAGGATGCGTTTCGGGCGGTGGCTGCTCAGGGCAATCCCATGCAAATGCCCTGCGTGAAACGGCGGATGGAAGAATATCCACTGGCTGCGACTCTCGACCTGATCGATTTCCGGGAACGACCGCCATGTGGTTCCTGCATCCAGTGACTCCCAGAGCATTGGGGGCTCAGTACCGAGCAGGAGCCGGTCAGTGTTTGCTTCGTCGATTACGATGTCCCAGCACCAGTAGTCTTCGAAACCGAGCGACGTGAATGTTTGCCCATAATCGCAGGTTGCATGTAGCCCCCATCCTCTCAGACCTGCCGCAATATAGAAAGTGCCCGGTCGGAAGGGGTGTTGAGCGATTCCGCGAATTGCGTGCCCCTTCAGACCTCGGGAGACCACCTCTGCCCCTCCGGTTGAGCTCACACTGACCCTGAGGATGCCGTCGGCAGTTCCGGCGAGAAGCTCACACGTCTCCATCTGGTTGGCTCCAATCTTCGTGAGATCTTCGGGCCCCAATGGGGACTCTACTGATGCCAACGCAGGGGTGAGTTTGCGGGGTGGCCACCGTCTGGTGCTGGCCACTACGCTGCTGATCGAGGAGAACAACTCTCGGATCGTGCAAACACATCCAGCATGTCTGTCGCTACCTTGTCTGATACGTTCGAACGCTGAATCTGATCGTAGTCATCATTAGCCGCGGGTGCCATCAGAAGAATGTCGCAATCGAGGTTAAAGACCAGTGTAGAAGGGTTCGTCTATTGCTTGACAGCAGGTTCCGGCGCTGATTAGAATTTGCCAACTTCGCGGCCGAAGTTAATCAGTGAACGGACCCGGCAGTGATGCCCAGCGAGGCTGTCAACCGGACGACTCTGGCAGGAATGTGCCGGGTCAATAGAGACTGATCCTGTCTCGTGGCGCCGGTGGCCTTGCTCTCGTTCGTGTATGCAGCGCTGGCCAGTGTCCGGGTAGTACACCGAGACGATGCGCCGTCAACCTTTCCGTATCCTGAGGAGGATTACGATGCGAGATCCCGGTCTGTACCAGTTTCTGGGCAGGATGTCCGCCAGTCACCTCACCCGACGTGATCTGGTCAAGCGGGCTGCTGCTATTGGCCTGACGGTACCCGTTCTTTCATCGCTGCTGGCAGCGTGTGAGGATGATGACACCGACGATGCGGTCGATGAGCCAGATACCGATGATGCCGACGAACCGGATGCCGAACCAGATGATGCTGATCCGGTTGATGAGCCAGACGATGACACAGATGACGTTGAAGAAGATGACGAAGACGTCGACGAGCCAGATGACGATCCGGACGATGATGATGACGACGCACCGGCAGAGACCGGCGGCTTCATCAACTGGACGGCCACGACCGGCGATAGCGGAATCGCAAACCCGATTCTCAACGGCCGCCTGGCGTGGGTTGAGTGGTGGACCTTCAGTCGCCTGTTCCGCTACGACGATCAGGGCGGTATCGTCAACGATCTCGCTGAAGACTTCGAGATCAGCGAAGACGGACTGAACTGGACGTTCCACCTGCGTGAGGCACTCTGGCACGACGGTGAAGAGTTCGATGCCGACGACGTCATCTTCACCTTCAATACCGTGGTCGACGACGCAACCGATACCGGTTTCGCCTCGCGCCTGCGAATCGGCGGAGAGCCGGTCCAGTGGGACGCCCCGGATGACCGGACGATCGAGGTCACGGCGCCGGACTCCTTCGGCCCGTTCCTCTACGCCCTGTCCGAGATCCCGATCATCCCCGAGCACGTGCTTGCGGATTCAGACGACATTAACACGGACGACTTCAACACCAATCCGGTCGGAACTGGCCCGTATCGATGGATGGAACGCGAGCCGGATCAGTGGCTTCGGCTGGAACGGTTCGATGACTACTACGCCGGTCAGCCAGCTGCCGAAGGCATTACGATCTTCTACGTAAGTGATGTCGAAGCCGCCTCTGCGTCGCTCGATTCCGGCGAAGTCGACTATATGTTCGCCCCACCGGAGCTTCAGCCGCGCTATATGGATGACCCGGATGTTCGCGTACTGCAGTACGTCTACTTCACGCCGATCACGCTGACGTTCAACCACCGGCATCCGATTCTGCAGGAGTTCGATGTCCGGCGGGCAATCGCTCACGCGATCGACCGGGATGGCTTGCGAGATTCGGTGACGGTTGGCCTGGGTCTGGCCGCCAACAACCAGTACGCACAGACGGCGCCGGTGCTGGACGATTTCAACGACTACGACAACGTCGATTACTCCGAGACCTATCCGTTTGATCCGGATGGCGCTCGGGAGATTCTCGACGAGCTTGGCTTCGAAGAAGGTGACGATGGAATTCGCGAGCGAGACGGCGAGCGGATGTCCTTCACGCTTCTGACCTATGCCGGGTTCGATGAGTACCAGAACGCACAGCAGATCATTCAGTCGATGCTGGCCGAGGTCGGTATCGAGGTACAGCTGGACGTGCTCGAGTACACCACGCTGCAGAGTATGTGGGGCGACCCGGATACCGATCCAATGGATCTGGCGATGGAAGTTCAGGAGTGGCCGCATCCATTCGAAATGGATCCGGATGTATACGGCGAGCTGCATTCCGACAGCCACCCTCCGAATGGCGACAACCACATGTTCTTCGCCGACGATGAAGTCGATCGACTGATCGACGAAGGCCGTGCGATCGCCGAGCTGGAAGATCGTCAGCCGGTTTACCACGAGCTCGATCAGCGACGCCTGGAGACGCTGCCGTGTCTGCCGCTGTACTGCGCAGTGGATGCTCGCCTGCTCCACCGCCGCGTGGAGGAACGATCGTCTGACTTCCCGATGGAAGATACGCCGAGTATGCGCTGGTGGGAACGAACGTTCATCGAGAATCTGTACAAGCCGGAGTAGCCTGCCCGGTTTGATGGAGATGCACGAACGGTAGTGTTGGCAGAGGTGCAGCAATGACGGCATTTATCATCCGCAGGCTACTCTGGATGGTTCCGATTCTTCTCGGAGTGTCCGTCATCTGCTTTGCATTGCTCAAACAGGCTCCGGGCGATCCGGTCTCCATTCTGGTGGCCGACGCCCGGCAGGCCGGGCAACAGATATCGGTTGAAGATCGGGCCAGACTTCGCGAGCAGTATGGGCTCGATCGGCCGGTATACCTGCAGTACACCGACTGGCTGGGGCAGGTAGTCCGGGGCAACTTTGGTGTTTCGACCCGGACAAACGCTCCGGTCCACGAGTTGATCATGGCTCGCTTGCCGAATACGTTGCGGCTGATGGGTGCCGCGTTGATCCTCACGTTTGCCATTGCGCTGCCGCTCGGAATTCTCTCTGCCTACAAACAATACTCTCGACTCGACTACTTCCTGACGTCGTTCAACTTCATCGGGATCTCGATCCCGCAGTTCTGGCTGGCGTTGATGCTCCTCTATCTGTTTGGGGTAACGCTCGGCTGGTTCCCAACCCGGGGGATGGGCAGTCCATACGCTGAACCGGGACTCTGGAACAGCATCGTCGATGTGTTTCGCTACTACACCCTGCCGGTCATCTCCGTGACCCTGGTCAGCCTTGCCGGATACATGCGCTACCAGAGGGCAGCGATGCTGGAAGTGATCCGGCAGGACTACATGCGTACCGCCCGGGCGAAGGGTCTGTCAGAGGCGGTGGTGATTCTCAAGCATGGTTGGCGGAACGCGCTCATCCCGATCCTGACGCTACTCGGATACATTCTGGTGCTCCTGATCGAAGGATCGATTGTGGTCGAGGTCATCTACTCATGGCCGGGGATGGGGGACCTTGCGGTTACCTCGCTCAGTCAGCGGGATTACCCGGTGGTGATGGCGATCGTGATGCTGTCGGCGGTCGGTATCCTCGTCGGAACTTTGATCTCGGACATTCTCTATGCCGTCGTCGATCCGCGAGTCCGGTACGACTGATCCATCGATTGGCTGTGAGAACAGCCGGGAGCATACTCAGCCAGAGTTGGAGGCACGGTGTCAGCAGGGACAGGATTGGCGAATCAGGCGGAATTGAGCGCATCGGCCGCCGAAGCGCCCCGGAGCCCTGCCGCGGTTACTCTCCGGCGCTTCCGGAAGCACAAGCTTGCGGTGATCAGCGCGGTGTTTCTGATTCTCCTGTTTCTCGTGGCGATCTTCGCCCCGATCGTTGCTCCCCACGATCCAAACCAGCAGGATCTACAGCTGGCTCAGTTCGGACAGCCAGCGTCGCCACAGCTGAACCATCCGATGGGGAGCGATCAGCTCGGGCGGGACACGCTCTCCAGATTGATCCACGGCTCACGAGTCTCGTTGCTCGTCGGATTCATCGCTACCGGGGTCGCGATCGTCATCGGCACGATCCTCGGCGCGATTGCCGGATATACCGGTCGCTGGACGGACATGATCATCATGCGCCTGGCCGACATGATGCTCGCCTTTCCGCCGCTCCTGTTTCTGATGGCGGTGCTGGTGGCGGTTCCGCGAACAGCGCTGAACATCGCGATCGTGATCGGGATCATCGGCTGGATGAACGTCGCCCGATTGGTGCGCGCCGAATTTCTGGTGCTACGCACTCGTGAGTACACCGAAGCGGCCCGGGCGATCGGCGTTTCGCCAACTTCGATCATGTTCCGGGAGCTGCTACCCAACGCGATGGGACCCGTGATCGTGGCGGCGACGCTCGGCATCCCGACGGCGATTCTCGCTGAGTCGACGCTGTCATTCCTCGGCTTCGGAATTCAGCCACCGCTGGCATCCTGGGGCAATATGCTGGAACCGGCCTGGTCGCAGATGCGCGATCACAACGCCTGGTGGATGGGGTTGTTCCCCGGTCTGGCGATTGCGCTGACCGTGCTCGCCTTCAACTTTGTCGGTGACGGAATCCGCGACGCGCTCGACCCACGCTCACGGCTCGATTGATCAGGTATCAACGGAGGATTCGTGACCGATACTGTTCAGAAGAAATCACAGACGGAACGCGATCCTCAGGACGTGTTGCTCCGGGTGCGGGATCTCAAGACGCACTTCTTCAGTGAGGGCACTGTTGTCCGCGCTGTGGACGGGATCAGCTACGACGTTCGTCGTGGCGAAGTGCTCGGCGTTGTCGGTGAATCCGGCAGTGGAAAGAGCGTCAGCGGCCTCTCGCTGATGCGCCTGATCGACAGTCCTCCGGGGAAAATCATCGACGGCAGCATCGAGTTCGATGGGCAGGACGTTCTCCAGCTTACCGATCGGGAGATGCGTCGTGTCCGTGGCAACAAAATCTCCATGATCTTTCAGGAGCCGCTCACCTCTCTGAACCCGGTCTACACGATTGGCAATCAGATGGCAGAGCCACTCACCTTGCACCAGGGCATGAGCACGAATCAGGCGTGGGAGCGTGCCGAAGAGATGCTTCGTCTGGTGGGGGTGCCATCTCCGGGAGAGCGCCTCAAGGATTACCCACATCAGCTCTCGGGCGGTATGCGGCAGCGAGTGATGATCGGGATGGCGCTCTCCTGCAATCCGCAGTTGCTGATCGCTGACGAGCCGACCACCGCGCTCGATGTCTCGATCCAGGCGCAGATTCTGGAGTTGATGCGCGAGCTTCAGCGCGATCTCGGGACATCGATGATCTTCATCACCCACGATCTCGGAGTCGTCTCGGAGATGTGCGACCGGGTGAACGTGATGTACGGCGGGCGGATCGTCGAGCAGGCTGATGTTGGCCGTCTGTTCGATCGGCCGTCTCATCCATACACCTGGGGGCTGCTCGATTGTCTCCCCCGGTTCGAGGATGCACTTGGATCACGGCTGACGCCGATCGTCGGGCAGCCGCCGAACCTGGCTCATCTGCCAGTCGGGTGCAAATTCGCACCCCGATGCCCCTATGCCTGGGAAAAGTGCGTTTCCGAAGAGCCTCCGCTATTCGATCTTGGCGATGGCCAGGTCAGTCGATGCTGGCTGCACGATACCGATCAGGCGGGGAACGGTGCCCGGGTCATCCACGAACGCAAGATCACCGAGACGGTGGAACGCGATGCCGCACCGTTGCTGCAGGTCCGGGGTCTGAAAACCTATTTCCCGATCCGCAAAGGCCTGCTCCAGCGCAAGATCGGTGATGTGCAGGCAGTGGACGGTATCGATTTCGATGTGCTCCGTGGTGAGACGGTAGGCCTCGTCGGTGAATCGGGATGCGGTAAGAGTACGGCTGGACGATCGATTATCCGGTTGATCGATTCGACATCTGGTTCGATCACCTACGACGGTACGGACATCACCGAGTTGTCCGAGCGCCAGCTCCGGCCGTTTCGCCGGAAGATGCAGATCGTATTTCAGGATCCGTTTTCATCACTGAACCCGCGACGAACTGTCGGGGCAATCGTGGGGCAGCCGTTGTTGATCCACGGTCTGGCAAATCGCAAGACTGTCGGCGGAAAGGTCAATGAGATCCTCGAGCGGGTTGGACTCAACAAGGCCCACGCCAATCGCTATCCGCACGAGTTTTCCGGTGGTCAGCGACAGCGCATCGGTATTGCCCGGGCGATTGCCGCCGAGCCAGATTTCATCGTCGCCGATGAGCCAGTCAGCGCTCTCGATGTCTCGATTCAGGCCCAGATCATCAATCTGATGGAGGATCTGCAGGCCGAGCTCGGGCTGAGCTACATCTTCATCGCCCACGATCTGAGTGTGGTGCGGGCGGTCAGTGATCGAATCGCCGTGATGTACCTGGGACGGATCGTGGAGCTGGCCGAGAACAGCGCGTTCTACGACAACCCGCTGCATCCTTACACGCAGTCGCTGATTTCGGCGGTTCCAGTGATCGACCCGGCAATGCGCAAGCAGCGAATTGTCCTACAGGGTGATGTTCCAAGCCCGATCAATCCGCCGTCCGGGTGCCGGTTCCATACCCGATGCCCATACCGGTTCGAGCCGTGTGACAAGGTCGATCCACAGATGCTCACGACGCCCGAGGGTCACCAGGTTGCCTGCCATCTGTACGATGCTGAATATTCCCCCGATTCCAGTTATCCAAAGTTGCAGCCGATCAATCTGGTTGGGGCCTAGATCCAGAAAATACCACTGAGCAGACTCACGCCCGCTATCAGCTGGATGATCGCCACCACCCGTTCCAGTCGCTGGGTCGATCCAAGTAGCGCATCGTAGCCACGCAATCGCCACCACCCATCGAGAATGGCGACCAGACCGGCCAGGATCAACAACCCGGACTGAATTAGCGAGGCGAGCGCCTCGCTTCCGGCTTCGGCCATGAACTGGACAAGCACCAGCCCGATACCGAAGGTGATCATCAGCAGGATCCAGTTTCGGAACGATCGGTTCCACCAGTGCTCATCACCCTTGCCCCAGTGCGTCACTGGCTGATCGCGGGCCTCACGGATGGCGCCCACGGCGATGATGCCGAAGACGAAGCCGGCAGCGTGGGCCAGAAAGGCGACATTCCCGGTGTCGGCGATCGCCAGAACCCCCACAATCGACTGGACGACCTGAATGAGAAACCAGAACCCAATGAGGATGATCGCGGCAACCCTGCCCGCGGTGATAAATGGCCCCACGAAGAGCAGGCTCCGCACCATCGCCCGCGGAAAGAGCAGAACATAGCCACCCAGTACCGCGGCGATTGCCCCGCTGGCGCCAACCAGTGGAGCGTCCATGTTCGGAAATGCCAGCGCGTAGGCAATCGACGCCACGATGCCACCAACCAGATAGAAGACGAAGTAGGTGCGGCGTCCGAGTTGATCTTCGACATTTGGCCCGAAGATCCCCAGAAAGATCATGTTGGAGACGATGTGGAGCACGCCACCGTGCAGAAACACGGCGGTGACCGCAGTATAGAGCCGTTCACCGGCCCAGAAATCAGCCGGATAGAATCCCCAGCGTTCGATGAATCCATCGATTTCGCCTGTGGTGGCGAGCATCACCTGGTAGCCGAAGACAGCCAGATTGATGATGAGAAAGAGAATCGTGAACCAGGGGAATCGTGTTGCGCCAGGTCTTGGGTCATCGCGATAGGGCAGCATCGGCAGGTCCTCTCCACGTCCAGTAAGGCCCTACTGCATGACCCCGGCCAGCGATTTCGGGGGCGCCGCCCGGCGCCCCCGAAAAAGTAGCAATTTAGACGGAAGACAGCCCGTCACCGATAGTGTCAAGTACCTGTTCGAGCTCGGACTCGTTGATTGTCAGCGGTGGCTGGATCCGCAGCACGTTGGCGTTCTGCCCACCAACGCCGAGCAGGACGCCCTTCTCCCGACAGTGGGTCCGGATGGCGCCGGCCTGTTTGGCTGCCGGGGTTCGATCTCCGCGATCAGTCACGAGTTCGATACCGATCATCAGTCCCTTGCCCCGCACGTCGCCGATCATCTCGTGTTCGCTCATCATCTCCTGCAGCTGAGCCATGATCTGATCGCCCTTGCTGGCGGCCTGCCCCGGGAGGTCTTCGTCCCGCATGACTTCAAGGTTGGCCAGCGCTGCCGCACAGGAGACCGGGTTGCCGCCGAATGTCGAGAGGTGTTCTCCCGGCTGGAAGCAGTCGGAGATCTCTTCGCGAGCGATCGTCGCCGAGATCGGGAACCCGTCCGCGATGCCCTTGGCCATCACCATGATGTCGGGTTCTACGGCGTAGTGATCGATTCCGAAAAGCTTTCCGGTACGCCCGAACCCGCTCTGGACTTCATCGGCAATGAAGAGAATCCCACGCTCGTCAAGAATCTCCTTGACGTACTTGAAGTAGTTCTCCGGTGGGACGATGATTCCGCCTTCTCCCATCACCGGTTCGGCGATAAATGCCGCCACGTCGTTGGATGTGTGGAAATCGATGGCCCAGCGCACCATCTCGGCTGCTCGCCGCGCGACCTCTTCCGGATCGTCGGTTCCGAACGGATTTCGGTACACGTATGGAGCCGGGGCGAAAGCGATGCCCGGCAGGTATGGTCCACCACGCTTCTTGCGCTGGTAGTTGCCGGTAATCGAGAGCGTCGCGTTGGTCCGCCCGTGGAACGAGTGCGTCAGCGAGATGAACTCGGTACGTCCGGTGAACGTCTTGGCCAGTCTCAGCGCGGTCTCGATACCTTCCGCGCCGCTGTTGCCGAAGAACGTCTTCTGGAGCCTTCCAGGCGTGATCGCGGCCAGTTGCTCGGCGAGATCAGCCACCTGGGGGACGTGATAGATGTAGCTCCCGGCGTGGACGAATTTGTCGAGTTGGTCTTTCGCCGCCTGAATGACTTTCGGGTGTCGATGCCCGGCGTTGCTGACGGCGATCCCGGCGAAACAGTCGATATACGACTTGCCGTCGGTGTCAGTGACCGTTGCACCCTGCGCGCTATCGAAGACGACCGGCTCGATCGACGGTACGAAGCTGGTCGTGACGTACTTCTGGTATTTCTCGATTGTATTCATCGTGCTGAACCCTTTCTCTTCCGAATGCGTGGCACGCAGCAACACGTTACCGCGAACCGTGACGTGCGGCAACGCTGAGCCCGGCGTATGTGCAGAGTCCGGTCTATCCGACCACGTCCCGGAGCACCCGCAGGTAGTTCAGTCCCAGAAGCTTGCGGATCTCGTCTTGGGTGAACCCGGCTTCTGCCAGCTTGACGGTGATGTTCGGCCAGTCGCTGAATTTCGAAAAGCCCTCGATGTCGTACTCCGGGCCGAGACGATGCTCCTCGTTGCGGAAGCCGACCCAGTCGAAATCATCTCCATGGCTCTGGGGCATCGACGCCGGGTACTCCACCAGCGAGCTGGTGCTTGGACCCGGACCAGCCTTGTCGGTTCCGATTCCGACGTGATCGATCCCGCAAACACCGACCAGGTGTTCTATGTGGCGTACTACATCGTCCAGCGTCGCTCCCGGTGAGTCCCGGATGAAACCGGGTAGCGTGACCACGCCGAAGTAACCACCCTGCTCGGCCACGGCCCGGGCCAGTTCATCGGTTTTGCCGCGATCGTGAAAGGCGACGCCCTTGGCCGTGGAATGGGAGACGATCACTGGCGCGCTGGAGACGTCCATTGCATCCCAGCCGACCTGCTCCGAGCAGTGACTGACATCGACCAGAATGTCCAGATCGTTCAATTGTTCGACCATTGCCTTGCCGAAGAGCGAGAGACCGCCTTTCGTGGCGTCGGTGCAGCCGTCCCCGGCCAGATTGTTCAGGTTGTAGGTGAGCTGGACCATGCGCAAACCGAGGTTGTAGAACGTCGCGATCCGGCCCGGATCGTCGCCGATCGGCAGGGTGTTCTGGAAATCGATCAGAACCCCGAACTTGCCCTGCTGGTGAGCCGTCTGAATATCAGCAGCGTTCCGGATGATCATCATGCTTTCCTGGCAGGCCGCAACGATGCCGTGGGCGTTGGCGATCTTCCGGATTGCGGAGTCGTAGGCCTGACTCGGTTTGTGACTGCCGGAATAGGTCCCGCAGGCAACGGTCACTCCGCTCTCACGCCACATATCGAGGTACATCTGCTTTGCGATTTCCGAGGTCTGGACATCGCGCACCAGCGCGGCCTCGACCGCCGGGCCGGCTTCTGCCCGGGTTCGGCCTCGCTCGGCCATCGTTGCTACGGTTTCCTGCATCAGTGGTGTGAAGACGATTCCGGATGTGATCGGGGGTTGCTGTGTGTCGATGACAAGTGCGTTATGATGCAGTTGCTGTGCTTCCTCAGGGGTCAACGAAGGGGTACGACCTGCAGGCATCGTGCGTCTTCCTCTCGTGTTGAATGGAGACTCTCGGACCGGAGCAGTGTAGCAGCGAGTCTTCAGGCAGGCAACGCAAAATTCCGGACTTTTTCGGTGGCCTAATTCTTGGTAGGGTAAACACTGTGGTCGCGTTGGTTTCAACTGATTGAAAACGGATGAACCGAAACCAGGATCCCGAACCAGAATCGACCCGGATGCCCGGTGGCGTCGAAGCCGAGGAAGAATCCAGCGAAGAATCGTTCACCATGTGGCAATCGATGCGCGATTACCCGGCGTTCCGATTGCTCTTCGGCAGTACCCTCGCCACAAACTCCGGCTTCTGGATGTGGAACGTCGCCATCGGCTGGCTGGCGCTCATCCTCACCGATTCACCACTCTTCGTTGGTCTGGTCGGCTTCACGGCGGGAATCCCGACGCTGTTGTTCGGCCCGTTCGGTGGCGTACTGATCGACAAGTTCCCTCGGAAGACGATCCTGATTTCCGCCCAGACGGTTATCTCGGTAACGGCCGTTTCGGTGTCGATTCTGCTCTTCTCTGGCCTGTTGCAACCCTGGATGTTGCTGGTTGGTGCGTTCCTGAACGGCATGTCGATGTCGCTGGTCTTTCCGACGCGCAGCGCGATGGTTGCCAACATCATCCCCCGGGAGCGACTGGCCAACGCGATCGCTATCAATTCAGCCGGTCTGAACGCGACACGAATTATCGGCCCGGCACTGGCCGGACCATCGATTGCCATCTTCGGGGTCGAAGGCACCTTCGCGATCTGTGCCGGCTTGCAAATCAGCTCGTTCCTGTTCAGCCTGCGTCTTCCGTGGAGTCCGGCGTCGGACACCGGACGCGGATCAGGCGTGTTCAAGTCGATCAGCCTCGGGTTCCAGACCGTATGGTACTCGGAGAAATTGCTGGGACTCTTCGCACTGGCGGCGATCCCGACACTCTGTCTCATGCCACATGTCCACCTGATGCCGGTCTTCGCCCGCGATGAGTTGATGATCGGCTCCACCGGTCTTGGGATCCTTATGGCGATCGGTGGCGTTGGCGCGGTGCTCGGCTCGCTGTTCGTTGCCTCGGCCAAGACATTGCCCACCCGCCCGGTGGTGCTGGTGATCGGAAGCTCGACGTTCGCCACGGTGCTGATTCTCTTCTCGGTGACGCCGTATCCGATTCTTGCCGGCTTCTTCCTGCTGATCGCTGGCTTCGCCAGCGCCGTTTTCCTCGCCGTGAACAATACGCTGGTCCAGCTGCAGGTCGATGACCAGGTACGCGGGCGAGTTCTTGGCATCTACGGTCTGACCTGGGGACTCATGCCGGTCGGTACACTCCCCGCCGGAGCGATTGCCGATGCCTATGGCGCTCCGACAGCGATGATCACCCTGGCGGCAACCGCACTGGTGTTGATCACGATCGTGGCGATCCGGTTCCCATCGCTTCGCAGATCGATTCTTCCCGAGTCCGGAGGTGAACCGCAACAGGTTCAGACGGCATCGCGCACCGCGAGCTGAGTCACGATATCGGGAAGCGTGCAACCGTTGCGGATCTCGTCCATTAATAGAGTGACGACTCGCGGTATTCACTGGATCCGTCAGATTGACGCCAGATGAGCCAGACCCCGGAATCCGAACAACCTGAGGAGCCTTCACGTTTCGATGTCGGCCAGCATGCCGTCAGCGAGATGTCTCTGTGGCACTCGTTGCGAGAGTACCCGGCTTTTCGCACCCTTTTTGGAACCACACTGGCAACCAACTCCGGCTTCTGGATGTGGGTCATCGCCAGTGGCTGGCTCGCGCTGTTGCTGACCGATTCGCCCTTCTTCGTCGGGCTGGTCGGATTCGTCGGCGGCATCCCTACCCTGCTCTTCGGGATCTTCGTCGGGGCGATCATCGACCGGTTCTCACGTCGAAATGTTCTGCTGGTGGCCCAGGCGGTGGTGTCGGTGATCGTTGTCACCATGGCGGTCTTTCTCTTCCTCGATATTCTTCAGCCGTGGCAACTGCTGGTTGGTGCGTTCATCAACGGCACCTGTATGTCGGTGATCTTTCCGACCCGGAACGCGATGGTGGCCAATCTCGTCCCGGGCCATCACCTTGCCAATGCGGTAGCGCTCAACGCGGCCGGGCAGAACGCGACTCGTGTGGTTGGACCAGCAATGGCTGGTCCGATGATCGCTTTGATCGGAGTCGGGGGCACGTTCGCGATCTGCGCCGCCATGCAGGTGATCGCCTTCGTGGTGACTTCCCGGTTACCGGCACAGGTCGCTGCCGACGGCGCCAGCGGAAGCAGCATCATGAGCAGTATCGGCGTTGGCCTCAGCACTGTCTGGCGGAGCGAGTACCTGCTCGGCATGATCATCCTGGCTGGTGTTCCGACGATGTTCCTGATGCCCTACATCAACCTCATGCCGGTCTTCGCCCGCGATGTGCTGGGTCTCGGTTCGACCGGACTCGGAATCCTGATGGCGGCCAATGGGTTCGGCGCGGTTCTCGGTTCGCTCTACGTGGCCGCGAGTCGACGACTGACCGAGAACCCGAGCGTGCTGATTGGTACCGGCCTCGGCTTCGCGGTGGTGCTGATTCTGTTTGCGCTGACGCCGATCACGTTCGTTGGCATATTGCTGATTCTGGTCGCCGGGTTTATCAGCGCGGTCTTCCTGGCGGTCAACAATACTCTTATTCAGCTCTATGTCGATGACGCAGTTCGAGGACGGGTGCTGGGAATCTATGTTCTGACGTGGGGACTGCTCCCGGTGGGAACGCTCCCGGCTGGTGCGATTGCCGATGCAGCTGGTGCGCCAATTGCGTTAATCGTTATGTCGATGGTGGCGATGGCGGTAATGATTTTCGTGGCGATCCGGTTTCCCGCTGTACGGCGGGCTGCTCCCACTCGAGAGCCGGCAGTGGCTACTCCGATTGTGTAGCGCGCTCGCTAATCTGATACAGAGCACCGGTCGCCGATATACCCGTGCGACTGTGGGAATTCCTACTGCCACCGTCGGCATTATGCGGTACATTTGTTCGGTGCCGGTCTTGGGCCCGCACAGTATGAACTCGAAGCTGACCAGGAAAATGAACCTCAATGCACTTCGACCGTAGACTGTTTGAGATGACCGGGTGGGAACCCGGTGTTCGACCACGACTGGCTCTCTCGACGCTGCTTGGCGTCCTGGGTGTTGCAGCGTCGATCGGGCGGCTGATCCTCACCGCCATTGCCCTCTACTCCGTGTTTCAGGGTGAGCCGTTCTCCAGCATCATCTGGTACTTCCCGGCAATCGCCGGTCTGATTCTCGTGCGATCACTGCTCGAATACCTGCGTGACGAGATCGCCGATACCAGCGCAGCGAAGATGAAGGTGCTGATTCGGCAGCGCGTCTATGATCACGTTCTGACCCTTGGTGCCGGGCACTTCGACCAGCGACGCACCGGGGACGCTGTCAACGCACTGGTCGAGGGTGTCGAGCGACTCGAGGTCTTCTTCGGACGCTATCTGCCGGTATTCATCACCGCTGCGGTGACTCCGTTCCTCCTCTTCGGGGCGATGGTCTTCTTCGACTTCCGCACCGCGATGATCTTCATGACGTTTGCATTGATCGCCCTGCTCGCTCCATACATTCTGCAGAGCCTCAACGAGCGGATGAGTCGAGAGCGGCACAAGGCTTATAGCGCGCTGAACGCTGATTTCCTCGATTCGATGCAGGGTCTGCCGACCCTCAAGATCTTCGGACAAAGTGGCGAGCGGGGCAAACATCTGGCCCATCAGGCGCGAGAAGTCACCCGCCGGACGATGCACGTGCTGGCGGTGAACATCGGCATCACCGGTATCATCATGTTCTGTATCACCGCTGCGTCGGCGATCGCGCTGAGCTGGGGTGCGGTGCGTGTTTCCAACGACGAGCTCTACTTCCGTACCCTGTTGATCGTGCTGATGCTCGGCGTCGAGGTCTTCCGCCCACTGCAACAGCTCTCCCGTATCTACCACGAAGGCATGATGGGTCAGTCGGCGGCACATTCCGTCTACGATCTCCTCGATACTGACCCGGCAATCACCAGCCCCGATAATCCGGTCCATCCGGCATCGATCAGCCCGGAAGTGCGCTTCGAGAACGTCGATTTTTCCTACGGCGCTGATCGCGACCTGGCGCTGCGGAATTGTTCGTTCGATCTCAGGCCGGGCGAAACGCTCGGAGTGGTTGGGCCATCTGGAGCCGGGAAGTCGACGCTCGTCTCGCTTCTGATGCGGTTCTCCGACCCGAACAGCGGGCGTATTCTCATCGGTGGTTACGACCTTCGTGATCTCCCACTGGAGACGATCCGGCAGCAGATCTCGCTGGTGGCGCAGGACGCTTATCTGTTCGATGGAACGGTGGCCGACAACCTCCGGCTAGGTCGCCCGGATGCCTCGAAAGACGAGATGGAACGGGCCGCGAAGCTCGCCAATGCCCACGACTTCATCATGGCGATGCCTCACGGCTATGAGACCGTAGTTGGCGAGCGGGGAACCCGCCTGTCCGGTGGGCAGCGCCAGCGGATCGCCATCGCCCGGGCACTGCTGAAGGACGCCCCGATCCTCATCCTGGATGAAGCACTCTCCAGCGTTGATGCCGAGAACGAGTCGACGATCCAGCAGGCGCTCGAACGCTTGCAGGAAGGGCGAACGACGCTGACGATCGCGCATCGTCTCTCCAGTGTGATCAACGCCGACCGAATTCTGGTGCTGCAGCAGGGCGAGATCGTCGAAGAGGGTACTCACCCTCAGCTATTGCGTAAAAATGGTGTCTACGCCGAACTGATCGCCACCCAGCGTGAGGCCGAGACCGAGGACGTCGTAGAAGGCCAGATTCTGGACAAGCGGCGAGATCCGGACGAGGTGGACACCGCTACGAAGACTGGCGGCGAGACGGCGCAATCGAGCCCGGAGCCAGCGATTCAGCCAGCCAACATCCCGGTCCCGACGCTGTTCTGGCGATTGCTCAAGATGGTGCGTCCGTGGCCCGGAGAGTTCGTGGCGGTGATCGTCTCTGGTCTGCTGCACGCCATCACGGTGGTTGCGGTCGGCGTGGTCGGTGCGCTGCTGATTGGCCGGGTGGTAACCGGCGGCGAAATCGGCGGTCTGATCTGGGTGCTGCTGGCGCTGGCACCGATCACCGCGCTCTTCGCCTGGCTCGATATCTGGCTGGCGCACGACCTGGCATATCGACTTCTCGCCGAGTTGAGAATCCGGCTCTACAACCTGCTCGATCGACTGTCACCGGCGTACATGTTCCGGCGACGCTCGGGCGATCTGCTCGGCACAGCCACGCAGGATGTCGAACTCATCGAGCTGTTCTACGCCCATACGATTGTGCCGGCAATGCTCTCGATTCTGGTGCCGACCGGTGTGCTGATCGGTATGGCCTGGATCCACCCCGGCCTGGCGCTGATTCTCTTGCCGTTCCTGCTGGCCGTGGCACTGACCCCGGCGATGGCTCGTCGCAAGCTCGATCACCTCGGAGAAGAACTTCGAGAGCAGACCGCGGTGGTGAACTCGCACTCGGTCGATAGCGTGCAGGGGCTCCGGACGATCGTCGCCTTCGACTACGGC
>SLFF01000462.1 GCA_007124395.1 Thermomicrobiaceae bacterium
GTGCCATTCGGCGGAATGAAGGACTCGAGTTCGTACTCCCGCGAGCAGGGCCGCGCTGCCATGGAGTTCTTCACGCAGACCAAGACGGTCTATCTGGACATGCCTGCCGGATAGAGCCGGTTGAGCAGGACTACGGAATCAGTCTCGCTGCTATGGCGCCTGTTGTTCGTTTTTCTGATCGAAGCCGACTGGGTCGCCAGTCTACCGGGCTTAAACTTCTCCCCTCTCCCAGAGTTGGGAGAGGGGCCGGGGGTGAGGGCCACTGTCATCGCAACCAGCGCCGCAACCCTGCACTGGCCAGCAACAAGACACCCGCGATCAGCAGACCGGGCAACAGGTACTCGCGTAGTCCCGGCGCGGTGGGTGGCGGTGGGATCGGTTCATTCTGGTTGGTCCCATCTTCCGGCTGCATTCTTGCTGCGGCACGGCGGGCCATCTCCAGGTGCAGACTTCGTTCACCGCTCGCCATGGCCCAGCGATGGTTGAAGGCGAAAATCGGTCGCAGCAGAAAAGAGAGATACCGCAGCAGCGGCTTCTCAGCCCGTATGCTCCATTCGTAGGTCACGTCGACAATCGATCCATCCTGCCGCAAGCGCCATTCACCTCGACCCTCGAAGTCTCCCCACGATTCCAGAGCGAAGCTGTGAGGATAGTCGGACTCGGTGACGCGAAACGTCCAGCGCAAGGTATAGGGAAGCCAGCCCCTCGTATACAGCGAAACTTCCTTGCCAATACCGTCTTCGTCACCCGGATCAGTCACCTTCACGTCCAGATAGACCGACGGCCACCAGCGAGGCAGTTCTTCCGCCTCACTGAGGACTTCGGCGACCTCTGCGACCGTCCCGGGAACGCGCCAATGGGTAACAAAGTGATAATCGTTCGCGCTCATTGATCTCTCATCACATAGTGAATGTAAGCAATCAGGATGAGGATGCCGGCCATCCCGCCAGTGAAGATCCAGCTGGTCGGGTAAGCCCAATCGAGGTCATCTCGAGCGACAACGATCGCAATGAGCATCAGAGCAACAGTGATTGCTTTCGTCTTCAGCAGATAACGGGAACTGGCCCAGCTGCCGTCCCAGGCCACCGCAAGACCCACCAGTCCGGGCAGTATAAACATCGACGACATGATCCGGGACGTAAGCGGCGTCAGGTCCCAGGGCCAGGTTGGCATCATCAGATCAGGCACGATGAACAGCAGCACGGCGGCAGTCGTCAGTACAACGCCCAACACACCCAGTATGAGGCGAATCGACGAGGGAAGTTCCCCTTCCCGCGCCAGCTGAACCCCGGAAGCCAGACGGTGGTTGAGGTACCAGAGAATCGGCAAGATAACGGGCACACCGAAATAGAGCACTACCCAGACCCAGAAACCCCAACGCTCATGGACGAAATTCTCCCAGTGGATCAGTGTGGCAATTCCCAGCGTGCCAGCAAACGCGGCGATCGGCAGGAAGCCGAGCCATACGTGGCGCCAGCGTCGGGATATCAACACAATCATGAAGAAAGAGGCCCCGCCGAGGTAGGTGGCCCCCAGCATCATGGAAGACATCAATGGCCGCAACGGCCAGGCGAAACGATCGATACCGACATCGGGAAGAATGTAGAGCATGAGTGAGGCGCCGAGCAAAATCGGAATAAGCACTGCGGACAACACCAACAGCACAGGCTGAACGGGAACATCGTCAATGGCAGGTGAATCATCTGGGACTGAACGCATAGTATCCTCCGTTTTGTCTACGGAAACAGACTTCAGCGATCAGTGTGGTGGGGACGAAGCTGGAGACATCGACACACTGCAGCTATCAGGGACCCAGGTCGGAAATTCCCGGCCGCATGACGAATCACCCTGATGTCAGCTACACCTCCCTCTCAGGATCGGCTGGAGGATCTTCTTCCTGATCGAGCGGCGGGCGCCACTTGAGATAGAGCCAGGTCAGCGCTACCAGGCCCAGCATTCCGAGAATCAGCAATCGCTCGATCGTCAGCGCACTGTCGGCATCAAGGTTCGAGAACTGCGCCGACGCATCTTCTGGTCTGAAGAGCAGAAATGCCAGCGCCAGCAACAGGGCGACGATAATGATCGCCAGATTCCGGCGACTCAGGATCGTATCCCACATGTCGGGCCTCGCTTCCCCGGTTCAGCGTGTCGCGTTGGTGGGTGTCATCAGTTTCTTATGCCGATATGCAGAGCAACGGTGCCCCCACCAACGAGCTTATAGCGCACGTTACGCAGGTTCGCTGCACGCATCATACCAGCGAGGTCTTCAGCCGGCGGGAACGCCCCGACCGAGTCCGGCAGATACCGGTAGGCATCGCGATCTCCGCTGATTACGCCGCCAATCACGGGCACTACGTTGTGGAAGTAGAGATTGAAGGCATTGCGAAGGGTCTCGTTCTGCAGCGGAGTCATTTCCAGGATGACCATGCGGCCTTCGGGACGAAGCACCCGGGCCATCTCCTGAATGCCCTGCTGGTAGTCGGGCAGGTTGCGCAATCCCCAGGCGATGGTCAGGGCATCGAAGGAGCCGTCCGGAAACGGCATATTCATGGCATCACCCTGCAGAAAGGTGACCCCTTCAACCGACTGTTGCTGGCGCTTGGCCTCGGCAGCCACGATCATCTCATGGGAAAAATCGAGCCCGGTTACGTCTGGCACACCCTGATCGCTCAACTCGAGGGCCAGATCACCGGTACCGGTAGCGACATCCAGCGCGCGCTCGGCACCTGCGCCAATGGCGATGGTGGCCGCCTGACGACGCCAGGCAACGTCCCGGCCGCCGGTCATGAGCCGGTTCATCAGGTCATATCGACGGGAAATCCGGTCGAACATCCCCTGTACATCGGACGGCGCCAGCAGAGCGCCCGGCTTCTCATTGGTTGCGTTCACGTCGCCATCCCCTGCTAGCGTGGGAGCGCCGGAACAGCCTCCCCTGCGATCATCGACTGGCTACTCATCGCCACATCGAGCACGTGATCCACGATCCGGCCCGGAATGTTCACGCCGGTGGTGTGGATGCTGTTGCGAAACTCCATCGTGGCGTTGATCTCGTTCAACAGCAACCCGCGCTCGGGATGCTCGAACAGGTCAACAGCAAGGATACCGCCTCCGACCGCCTGAGCGGCACGTCGGGAGAGTTCGTCGATCTCCGGCGTCACTGGGCAATTCGATGCCTCGGCCCCACGAGCAGTGTTGGTGATCCAGTGATCTGAACTGCGGTAGATCGCGGCGATCGTCTCGCCACCGACAACGAACGATCGAATATCGCGTCCAGCCTTCTCGACATACTCCTGCAGGTAGATCGTGCCGTGGTGGAATGATCCGAGACGCAGCTTGTGCTCCAGAATCGAACGCGCGGCATCCGGGCTATTGACCCGGCCGAGAAGACGTCCCCAGGAACCGATAGCCGGCTTGATGACCGCCGGGTAGCCGAGTTCCTCGAGCGCTTCCATCGCCATATCCACATTGAAGGCAACCCGGGTTCGCGGCTGCGGCAATCCGGCCTGGGCCAGTGCCGAACTGGTCAGGAGCTTGTCGTTGCAGGTGTTGAGTGCGTCCGGGGTGTTGACGACCGGGATTCCCCAGCGATGGAACCATGCCAGCAGGTGCGCGGTGCGCTGCTGTGAGACGCTGCGACCCAGCACGGCATCGTAGCGGGGCGGCGGGGACGTCAGATCGAGTTGAATACGGCGATCATCGATGCGTTCGACGTCGATCCCACGCTGCTCGAACTCGCGAAAGAGCAGGCGCTCTTCCGGCCTGAGTTGGCCATGAACGACGGCTATCGTTGGTCGGGCAAAATCTGTGACGAAGTCCACTGTCTGGTTCTCTCTTCCTGAAAGCATGAATCAACCGGTCTGCGTTCAGCATGGGTCACGGAGCATTTCTGTCCGTGCCCGCACGGTTTGCAGGCTTTCAGGCGTTTGAGAACCGATTTCTGTTTCCGGGAGACGGAGAGGTTAGCGACGAAAAGCCGCTGGATCATCGCGATGGTCGTGGTGGTCATCAGTGTACCTCGTTTCGTCTCGTCCGGATTCAATCAATGAACACCTCCGGAGAAACGAAAAAACCGCCATCCCCGGTCAAGGGACGAGCGGTGTCTGCTCGTGGTACCACCCCACTTCGTCACAGCCTTTCGGTCTGCGACCTTACCCTGTGCAACGGCGTGGTGTCGTGTGTGCCGTACACAGTAGCTCGGGTAACGGAGAGCCGTGTCCGTCGTCGCCTACTGAGAACCGGATCGATTCTGTTCGGAACGAAGCTCGGAGGTCTTTTTCGCCGACATTTCCGGTACCGCTTCTCAGCTCCCGCGGCTCTCTGTTCCGTTTCTGTCGGTTACTCGTCCTCGTCAACGCTGATCGAGTTCGAATGTCAGCTACTACTGTAGCCCAGATCCGGGGCTGCGTCAACAGTGGCGGGTTCACGCTCTGGGTGCGGGCTGACCCTGTGTCAGTCAGCGGTGGTCTGGCTCGGTTGCTGGCAATGGCCACAGGTGCCGAAGATCTCCAGCCAGTGTCCTTCTATGCGGAAATTCGTCTCGGATGCCAGCTGTTCGACCAGTTCGTTGACATTGCAACCCTGAAACTCGACCACATTGCCGCAGCCGGAACAGACCATATGATGACGATGGCCCGGACCCCGCAGTACATAGCCATGGGCGCCGTCTGGCTGGTGCACCCGGTCGAGAATCTCCAGATCGACGAGCACATCGATCGTGCGGAAAACAGTTGCCCGGCCGATTCCGGAGCCACGCTCACGCAATTCTTCGAAGAGTTGCTCGCCAGTGAACAGGCCCTGACGAGCGTGGATTTCTTCCACCACTTCAATCCGGGGATCTGTCACCCTGAGACCAGTCTGCTTCAGTTGTTTCAACGTATCACTGACGCTACGCATGACACCTTTCGTTCGTTTCCTGTTTCCGATTATACCGGAGAACTCATGCCAGCAAACCACGAATCAGACCCGGATGAAGTGTCGAATGACACTCCATCCGCGCAGGAAACGGTCAAATCTACTGCAACCAGACGGCCGGTTCGTACAGTGCACTGCGAAGCGCCGCCCACAGTATCTGATATTGATCCCAGAGGTGCGTCCCTTCGATCCGGATGCTCAGTGGCCCGGTCTGTTCAACACCACCGGTTCGCCCGGCTCGATCAGCCTGCTGCATAGTGTTGAAATCGACTTCGATCGTCTGCGGACGTTCCGGGGTATAGAGATTCACGCTCCCGATCTTCCCGACGGCTTCACGGGCCGCGGCGGTGATCTCAGGCAGGGTCGCCGCGGGTGGCCGGCAGATCGCCGCATTTCGCCCGCAAGATTCCTTGACGGTCACGGTCTGGATCTCTGACCCCAGGAAGTCGTTGGCTTCCCCGATCGTCGTCGCGTCGCCGGTCACCATAACCGTGGGAATACCCAGCGATGCCAGCACGGCCGCGTTGAGGCCCGTCTCGCCGTGTGGACGACCGTTGATACGAAGCTCGGAAACGACAGCACCAGCGATAGTGTGCGGGTGAATCGCTTTGAAGGTTCGGGCCATGGCGTGATAACCGACGAACACGGCGCAATCGAAGGTCCGGCTATCGGCCCCTTCCAGCTGGCAGTGTGGCTTTGCA
>SLFF01000111.1 GCA_007124395.1 Thermomicrobiaceae bacterium
AATCACTCCAAGTCCTCGATCATCCTTCATGCTGGAAAGGTCAATACGGAAAATGACTGCCATTCCTTCAATGCCTAAGAACCTGATCGGCTCCGGCCAATCGACAGATCAGAATGAAGACCTCGTCCTCGGCCTCCCACTGGAAGTCGAAGACAGGACGATCTATCCCGTCTTTCGACAGGCTGTTGCCCCGGGAGATGAAAAGACCTCGCCGCGGCAGGTCGGGTATCTGGAAGTCTCCGACGAACGCAGCGATTACACCTCGCTCGAACCGGATCCGAAGCCGATGCTGCTAATTCCGGTGGTGGCAGTGCTGCTCCTGATCGCCCTGTTTCTGATCCGCCGCGCATCGCAATAGACGCGCATCTGGCGGCTATATCTGGTAGTCTGCTCACGTTATCAAGATGGCGCTCCACCTCGGAAGGAACCAGCAGCACTGATGCTCGATGCCAAAATACGGGACATTCTGGAGAAGACCTACTTCGGCGTTCTCGCTACGATTAACAAAGATGGAACCCCGCAACAGACCGTCATGTGGTACGAACTCATTGACGGCCGGATCATGATGAACACGGAAGCAGGTCGACTCAAGGAGCACAACCTCAACCGTGATCCCAGGGTTTCGGTCTGCATCGAAGACAAGTACAACTACGTCACGCTGACCGGGCAGGCAACGCTCGATTATGATCCAGAACGCTCCCAGGCTGACATCGCGCGACTGGCACGCCGGTACCATCAACCAGAGAAAGCCGAACAACTCGTCGACAGCTTCCAGAAGGAAAAGCGGATTACGATCTGGATCGACATCGAGAACGTGGTCACGAAGTTCTGATCCCGGACCGGGCAGACACAGGTGAGGAGACGACCGCCGTCATGGCAGCAGATATTCGAGTTCTCGGAGTCGATGGTATTCCGGAGGCACGCGCCGGAGACGATAGCGCCCAGCTGGTGATCGATGGCCTGCATCATTCCGGCATCACGCTGGAAGATAACGATGTCGTGGTTGTCACGCACAAGCTGGTCTCCAAAGCGGAGGACCGGCTGGTCGATCTGCGCACCATTACTCCATCGGCCTTTGCAGAACGGCTGGCCAGCCAGTACGACAAGGACCCCCGACAGATCGAGGTCGTGCTCCAGCAGAGCACCCGGATCGTCAAGATGGATCGGGGGGTGATTATCGCCGAGACGCCCCACGGGTTTATCTGCGCCAACGCCGCGGTGGATGCCTCCAACGCGCCGGAATCCGAGCATGTGGTCCTCTTGCCGATCGACCCAGACGCTACCGCGCAACAGATTCGAACCCGACTCCAGCAGGAAACCGGCAAACAGATCGCCGTCATCATCACCGACTCCTTCGGTCGACCCTGGCGAGCCGGGATCATCAATATCGCCATCGGTGTGGCCGGGATGTCGCCATTTCACGACTATCGAGGCGAGTACGACGAGCACGGCTACGAACTGCGGGCAACCGTCATCGCCGCGGCCGACGAGATCGCCTCAGCCGCAGAGCTGGTGATGGGCAAGCTCGACCGGCGGCCAGTTGCTGTTGTCCGGGGGTATGATTACGCACACAGCGATACCGCAAGCGGCCGGGAACTGGTGATGGATCCAGCCAAGGATCTCTTCCGATAGCTGGCCCGGTTGAACCGCAGGAGGTGACGTTCCGTGCCATTGATCATGCGCCGAACCGGTTTCGATTTCTTCCCCGCTGCCCGTTGTACACACTGCGGCACCGAGTTCGATCGAGCCAATGCCGGGTACGCAGCCTGGCCGGTCGACGTCCTCACCAATCCCCCATTCGTTGATGTCCAGTTGCTCTGTTGCGATGACTGTCTGGACGCCTTTAGCGCCGAACATGAGGACGAAGGCGAGTGGATCGCCACCCCGTTTGCCGTCTATCTGGCAAACCTCATCGTCACGCTGGGGATCGATATCGATGCCGTGCTCGACACCGAGCAGGCCAGTGTGGCGGCGGAGAATACTCGCGATCAAGCCCCGGACTGATTCTTGCGTCTCACTCTCTCAGGCGACCTACTTTATGGTTGGTCGTAGCGAACTAATTGCCAGCCAAGCCTTTTGTATATGAGAGGGTCCACATGACGACCACGTCCCCGGGCGCCCAGGCACCATCGCTCAACATGCTCGACGCCACTGGGCAAACCCACAATCTTCGCGACTACGTCGGTCACAACAACGTTGTCCTCGTGATGCTTCGGGGCCTCTGGTGACCAGTCTGCCGCGGGCATCTGACGCAGTTGCGTCAGGATTATGACAAGTTTGTCCAGCGTGACACCGAAGTCATCGCGATTGGCACAGACAAATCGGATAAAATGGCCAGCTTCTGGGAAAAAGAACAACTTCCCTTCCCGGGCATCCCTGATCCAGACAAAGAGCATCTGGACGTCCTGGGTCAGGAATTCAAACTCCTGAAGTTCGGACGCATGCCGGGCGTGATAACCATCGGCAAAAACGGGGTGATCCACAATGCGCACTACGGCAACCACGCCGGAGACATTCCCTCCAATGAGGATGTCCTGGCAATGATCGACGAGCTGAATCAGGCGGCCGACTAGCGCAATCTGACAACCGACAGGTGACACCAGCCACCGTCCGTGGTTTAACGAATCAGTAATTCTGAGATCGTTGTCCGCGCAACAGCGCGGGAGAGGAGCACGAACGCGTGGCAGGTGTCGTCGTCGGAAGCAGTAACGCACGCATCGGTATTCAGGCCGCAATCGACATTCTCGGCAACGGAGGAACGGCGCTCGATGCCGCCGTGGCCGCCGTGAAGCTGATCGAAGACTCACTGGACGATAACAGCGTCGGAACCGGAGGCATCCCCAACCTGCTCGGGCAGGTGGAGCTGGATGCCAGCATCATGCACGGCAAGAACCTCGCGTCTGGCGCAGTGGGAGCTGTGAAGGGCTATCCCAACCCGATCGAGATCGCCCGCAAGGTGATGGAAATCACGCCACACGTCATGCTGGCCGGTGAGGGCGCCGAGCTCTTCGCCAAGTATCACGGGTTCAGCACCGCTGAGTTGCTCACCGATGAAGCTCGCGATATCTGGAAAAGTCGCATCGAGAGCGGCGGCCCGGGCGAGCAGAAAATTGACGAAGATCGCTTCGAGCTCTTCAACAAGGCGGTCGCCGACTGGGCGAAACTCCTCCACAAAGAGATCTACGGCACCACCAACGTCATCGTGCGGGACGACAACGGCGATATCGTCACCGCCGTCTCCACTAGTGGCTGGGGATTCAAATGGCCAGGCCGTCTGGGCGACTCCCCGATCATCGGCGCCGGCAACTATGCCGACAATCGCTTCGGTGGCGCAGCCTGCACCGGCCGTGGCGAGATGGCAATCCGGAGTGCAACCGCGCACAGCGTCATCATGTATCTCCGTCACGGAAAATCACTCGATGCTGCCGTTCGTGAAGCGATGGAAGACCTCAACCAGCTCGCCGATCCGTTTGCCGAGCGCTCGAACACCATGAACATCGTGGCCATGGATCGTGAAGGGCAAGTCACCGCCGCTTCGACCGGTGACACCGCCACCTACGTCTACCAGACCACCGATATGAACGCGTTCGAGGAACGAACCCGGACCCATGTTCCGCTCGAGGGGCTGGACAGCTAGACCCGTTGCTAAAGACCTTGACAAATATATCGGCAACCCGTTCAAGTTCGCCCAGGTCAAGCTCGACTTGAACCTCTCCCTCTCCCAGTATTTGGGAGGGGGCCGGGGTGAGGGCCACTGCGCCTTTTCAGCTCCATGGAAATCGGCGACCCGTTCAAGTTCGCCAGCACCGGAACAATGGCTGATAATCTTGTGAGAAGAGGTGGCAATGAATCACAACCATGCAGAGAGCGATCAGACATGCGACGAACGCGAGAACAGGTAAGCCATTTATCCCCGTCTTCGCTCCCTGGAGCGGTCCTTTGTCGGGATCTGACACTCCAGACGGACAACGGGCGGGTGTCACTCCGACGTGGCACCCCACTGACTGAAGCACTGGAGCGCATTCCCGACAGCGCCGGGGATACCGAGCTCCACCTTCTGGTTCCGGACGAGGACGACATCACCCAGGAAGCCGCCTCCGAACAGATCGCCCGGGCGCTGGTCGGTTCCGGGCTGCAGTCGACCGAACCCCATCAGGGACAGGTAGATCTCAGAGCCGCCACCACAGGAGTGCTGCGGATCGATGCCGAGGCCGTGATCCGGCTCAACGAGACCGGCCTGACACTGATCGCCACGGCACTGGATGGGCGTGTCGTCGAGCCAGATGAAACGGTAGCGATCGTCAAAGCGAGCGAACTCCTGGTCTCCGCAGCCGCAATCCAGCAGGCGATGGAGGGCATCGATCGATCCCCGGTGATTCACGTCCGACCGTTCACCAGAAAACGGGTCGCGCTTCTGGCCGGAGATCGCATCCGGGAGCAGAACCTGAACGTTTCCTCGAAGCATCTGGCGGCCGGGCTGGAGCGCTACGGCGCCGAACTCAGCGAGGTCCGAAAGATCCCGGACGACCCGGCCGGCATTGCAGCAACATATCGGGAGATGCTGGAAGCCGATATCGAACTGATTCTGGTGGCTGGATCGATCGTGCTGGACCCGGAAGATCCGTATCTGACCGCAATCGAGCAGATCGACGCCACCCTGGTTCGACGCGGCGCCCCGATCGACCCCGGCACCATGTTCTGGGTCGCCCGGAAAGACGATGTCCACGTCTTCGGGCTGGCCTCCTGCGAGATGTACGGCAAATTGTCGATCATCGACCTCTTTCTGCCCTATGCGCTCGCCGGGGAGACGATCGACGATTCACTGATCAGCCGGCTCGGGTATGGTGGACTGCTGAACGACACGCACATTGCCCGTCGTCCCGCAGCCTGGCGGCAGGAATAAACCAACAGAGAGCGAAGGGGAGGATTTCGATGGCGACTGATCACGAAACATTCATGCGAGTTGCACTGGAAGAGGCCGAGAAGGCAAAAGTCGAGGGCAACAGCGCCGTCGGCTCGGTGATCGTCCGTGACGGAGAGATCATTGGTAGGGGACGCAACCTCGTCTACACGGACAACGACATCACCGCCCATGCAGAGACCGTGGCGCTCCGGGTTACCGGGGACGAGTTGAAGCTGATCGACTTCCACGGGTGTGCGCTCTACACCACCTTCGAACCGTGCCCGATGTGCTGTGGCGCGATTCTCCTGAGCGGGGTCAGCACCCTGGTAATGGGCGCCCGGAACGATCCGAAATCAACGACCTGGCAGGACTATCGGGTCGAAGATCTCATCGCCCAGTTCGGACGCGCTGGAGAGATCGAGATCGTCAATGGGATCCTCGTTGAGGAATGCCACGCGGTACGGGAGTAGCGTCTCGATGTGACATCGAGTTTCCATCACGTCATCTCGACCACCCCCCCCCTGCGTCATCTTGAGCTTGTCGAAAGATCTCTGACGCCCAATGCGTAACCGCCTCTCCCGAGGCGGGCCGCGACGGGACCCTCAGACCCCTCCACTTCGGTCGGGATGACATGGGGGAGCCGGGGTAAGGATAACGTGGGGCTGCGTTGCGAGAGCTTCGTCG
>SLFF01000257.1 GCA_007124395.1 Thermomicrobiaceae bacterium
CTCGATACCGTTGGCGATGGCGGGCGACGGGATGGTTTCCAGCGTCTTTAGCACTGCTGGATCGACTGGATTCGTCATTGAATCTCCTTCATGAGCGACGATAGATTCGGTGCAGGCAGAATACCGGATCAGCGAACGCTCGTCTATGCCTGTTGTCCGCACGGTCTCCGGGTGCTAGAAACGATTCAAGCAATGACTCCGGCGAGCCGGTTCAGCCGGTCCACGAAGGGAATGCAGCGCGATGGCAGATACCGACAACCTGGTCAAGCAGATGCAACTCAATCTTCAATCGGTCGGAATTCCAGTCCGCGACGATGATCTGGAAGAGATGCGAGTCCGGGGATTTCTGGAACAGGTCGAGGATTTCGAGGAATACGCCCGATCGGTGTCCTCTGAACCGGTTCCTGATTTCCTGGCGCAATGGGGCGAAGATGTCCCGACGACCGACACGGCTGGATCCGGCAGGCGTGGTGATCTCACGGCTGGTCCGCTGTTCGGGAAGCCACAGCGTGATGCCGATGCGAGCGGCCTTCGCTATGCCAGCATCGTCGAGGTGGCCGGCATGATCAAGCGGCGGGAGATTTCGTCTTACGAGCTGACCGTGCAGGCGATCGAGCGAATCTCTGAGCGGGATCCGGTACTGAACGCATTTCAGTCGGTGATTACCGGGCAGGCACTGAAAGCGGCCCGACGAGCAGATCAGGAGATGGAAGCCGGAATCGAACTCGGTCCGTTGCACGGGGTGCCGATCGCGATCAAGGATCTGATGGCGAAGCGTGGAACGGTCACCACGGCTGGATCGCTTATCCATGCTGGTCGGGTTACTGATTACGATGCCGATTCGGTTGAACGTCTGGAAGCGGCTGGTGCGGTGATCGTCGGCAAGACCCGTATGTCGGAGTTCGCCTTCTCCCCCGGCTCGAACAATGAACACTACGGGCCGACCCGGAACCCCTGGAACCTGGAGCGGGACACCGGCGGATCGAGTAGCGGCTCCGGAGCTTCAGTGGCTGATGGTCTGGTCTATGGGGCGATCGGCTCGGATACCGGCGGATCTATCCGTATGCCGGCTGCGCTCTGCGGCATCGTCGGGCTGAAACCGACCTTCGGCCGGGTCAGCCTGTACGGGGTGGATTCGCTGGCCTGGTCGCTGGATCATCTCGGCCCGATGACCCGGACGGTGGCAGATGCGGCCCTGATGATGAATGTGCTGGCTGGTCACGATACGCGAGATGTCCGGACCCGCCGGGTACTGGTGCCAGATTACACCGCGAATCTGAACGACGGCGTGCAGGGGCTTCGAATCGGTGTGCTGGTCAATGATGGGTCATCTGGTCCGATGGCTTCGAACGATTCAATGGACGCCTGGCATCAGAGCTTGCGTATGCTCCGGGATCAGGGCGCGGAACTCGTGGAGATCGCGATGCCGGAGATCGATGCACTGCGACTGGTCAACGGCGCGGTAGTGCGGAACGAGGCTGCTGTATACCACCAGGCGAATCTGGCAACGAAGTACGATCTGTACAGCCGGTTCATGCGGCAGCGGGTGATGTCGGCCTATGCGGCAAGTCCCACATCGCTCGGTCGGGCGAATCAGGTCCGGGCGTTGCTCCGTCGGGCGTGTGATCGAATCTGGTCACAGGTGGATGTGTTGTCGACACCGGCAATGTCGTATGAGGCTCCGATGCTCGGAGATCCGTCGCGGAATACCCTGTTCACTGGGCCGTTCAATACACTTGGATGGCCAGCTGCGGTGATCCCGATCCGGGTGAGTGACAACAACCTGCCGCTCTCGTCCCAGATCATCGGCAAGCCGTGGGATGACGCCCGGGTATTGCGGGTTGCTCACTCGCTGGAAGCAGGTCGGGGGACTGTCCGGTAGTTTTCCGCTTGCTGGCAGCCATTTTGCGGGTATGATTGGGGACAGAGAGGGCGTGGTTGATCCTCGTGTTCACGAGGAACGTTGCCATGTCCGATCGAATGACGACTCCGTTGACACGGATTACTGTCCGAATTGTTTCGATCAAATCCAGGGAAGGATCAGATTGATGGCTTTCAAGTTGCCAGATCTGCCGTATGCTCACGACGCGCTCGAGCCGCATATCGATGCCCGCACGATGGAGATCCATCACGGCAAGCATCACAACACCTATGTCAACAATGCCAATGCGGCACTCGAGGGCAAGGCTGAACTCGACTCGATGAGCGTCGAAGAGATGCTGCGGAACTTCAATAAGGTTCCGGACGAGATCAAGACTGCCATCCGCAACAACGCTGGTGGACACGCCAACCACTCACTGTTCTGGCAGATCATGGGCCCGAACGGTGGCGGCGAGCCGGCCGGTGAGCTCGGTGCAGCCATCGACAGCACGTTCGGCGGCTTCGACAAGTTCAAGGAGCAGTTCAAGGCAGCTGCAACTGGACGGTTCGGCAGTGGCTGGGCGTGGCTGGTGGTTGCCAGTGGCAAGCTCGAGATCATGAGCACCCCGAACCAGGATAGCCCGCTGATGGACGGCAAGACGCCGATCTTGGGCCTGGATGTCTGGGAGCATGCCTACTATCTCAAGTATCAGAACCTGCGCCCGGACTATGTCGATGCCTTCTGGAACGTCGTCAACTGGGACGAAGTTTCCAAGCGGTACACGGCTTCCAAGTAGTCAGAGAACGCATCTCTGACACACGCGCAGTAGCTGAATTCTGGCCGGCCCATCGGGGTCGGCCGTTTTCGTTCAGAAGAGGTGTTTCTGCTGAGGCGTGCTCTCTCCAGGTTCCACTGAACCATCTCCCCGGATGTGCGCGATCTGCGCCAGCGATCCGTTGATCAGAGATTGCCCGACCAGCAGGTTCCGGTGGCACTTTGCCGGGTTCTCCTCACTGCACATGATGGCGCAAGTTGATCCCTGGGCGATGTCGAGCAGCTCACTGAGCCCCTGTTGATACCACGCCTGCTCGGAGATCCAGCCGTAGTCGATCAGATCTTCTGGTCGGAAGCCGCGGCTCTCCCCCGGTCGACCACCCAGTGACTCCCCGAGATAGACGTAGCCGATCCCCGCTTCGGTCAGTGTGGACTCGAGCGCGCGTTTTCGATACTGCGGGTTGAATCGACTGAAGGGAACGCTTCGGACGTCAACCAGTGTCTCGATCGCATTCTCCCGGAGTAGCCGGATGAACCGGTCGATGGGGTGGGTGCTGTGGCCGATGGTGTAGATCGATGGTGGTTGCATTGGAACGATCCAGAACCTATCCCGGATGTCTAGCCGGTGCGCTCGACCAGCAACTGGTAGAGGTGTGCCTGACGCTCACGAGGCTCGGTGTACTGTTCGGTTCGTTCTGGCCGCGGATCGAACCGGGTGCTGTCTGATCGAATGTCAGGTTGGGGTGGTTCTTCACCGATCTGCCGCAGGGCGTGCAGCGCGGCACCCCGGAGCGATGATTCCGTTTTTCTTGGAAGCAGCAATGTGTACCCGGAGATGTCGGCAATCATCTGAATCCATGTCTGGTTCAGGCGAAGGGCGTTGCCGGTTGCGATGATCTCTACCGGCGGTTCCAGCATGTGGGCCAGGTTCTCCAGAATGGAGGCGAAGCTGAATCCGATGCTCTCCATCGTGGCCTGGATGATGTCGATCGGGCGAGTATCGAAGCGCAAGCCATGAATCGTGCCGACGGCATCCGAATGCCAGTTCGGGGATCGCTCTCCCGCGAAGTAGGGCAAGACTGTCAGCCCGTGACTATCAGGCCGGTTTCCGGCGATCTGTCTTTCGACGTCCTGGTGATTCCCGGTATCGAAGTGATCCATCAACCAGGCAATCACACCGCCGCCCTCGCTGAGGGCTCCACCGAGCAACGCATTGTCGGAATCGAGCCGATATTGCCAGAGACGTGGCGGGAGCGTATCTGGTGGCTGACTGGTCACCACGCGTAGCGCTCCGGTAGTCCCGACCATCAGCGCCGGGTGGTTGGGAGAGATCGCGTGCGATCCGAGATTGTTGGCCGCCCCATCCCCGATAGCCGGAATCCAGCGGGCGTTGTTCAACTTGGGCCAGTCACGGTTATTCTCGATAACGACCGGGCGATCGTCTCGCGGGTTCAGCATATCTTCCGAGAGTCCCAGATGCCCCAGCGTAGGTGTTGACCAGCGAAGCGTGCGTCGATCGAACAGTCCCGTGCCTGAAGCCATCGATGTCGAGATACCGGCCATGCCGGTGAGACGTTCCTGCAGAAATTCCGGGAACGACATCCAGCGAACGGTTCGGGCAACAACCTCTGGCTGTGTATCGAGAAGCCAGCGGAGTTTCGCCATCGGGTAGCTGGTGTGCAAGCGAGAACCGGTGATCTGGTGGTGCGCCGACGGGTCGATTTCCGCGGTGAGCTGGGAGACGCTCGCCGCGGCCCGTGTGTCAGCCCACATCAGGACGGCCGTGGAGGGTTCTCCGTCAGCATCTATGCCCATCAATGAGTGCCAGAAGCAGGAGGTTCCGATTGCATCGATATGATCGACTGACTTCGTTGCGGCATCGATGCAAGTAAAGACCGTTTCCAGCAGCATCGCCGGATCGAGCTCAGCCTTGCCATCGGCGCCAGTTTCCAGGTTGTAGGTTCGCTGCGCAAAGGTGTTATCGACAGTGTTCAGCGATGCGTCGAACACTTCGGCGCGCGTGGACGAGCTACCGATGTCGATTGCCAGAATCCGCTTGTTCCGGGCTGTTTGCAGGTCATTCATCGGCACAGTATGCCATGAGTAATGGAAACAGGATACGGTTCTATTGTGTCCGGACATCGACAACGATAAACTATGCGCAGAAGTTGGTCCATACGACTCAGAATTGCCACAAGGCTGGCCTCGGCAGGTGGCCGGTTTTCCAGTGAAGTCGATGCGGCTGGCGCTCCTCTGCGCGGTACATCGAGACGCTCCATTCATGTTGGTCGGATCACTCGCTCCTGATGACAGACGTCTGAGGAACGCTGATCGCATGGATACGGAATCGAGTGAATGATGACGGGGAACGAAGACCTCAGGGAGGCTTCTCCACGAGATACTCATGGCACCGGGATGAATTCATCAAGTGACCAGGTTCTCGAGGAACTCTCGACGATCATGCCGGTCATCGCGTCCGTCATGAGTCAGGAGGTCAGTGCAGGATCCTGCACTTTTTTCATCTACGATGAACATCAGAGCAGGACGATCGCCGTGTTTCGACACGGTGAGTCGCAGTTGTGGTTCCCCGCTCCGGTTGACGCCGATGGGGTTACCCCCGCATCTGTGCCAGTCGAAGCCGAAGTGCTTCGCACACGAGGTTCGATTCAACGCGTGACCGATGACGACTTTCGTCGATTCCCCTTGCTGAATACTGACCTTCGTGAGCAATCCAATGGGTACGTAGATCTGATTGTCCCGTTGATTCATCACGATCATGTCTACGGCGTTGCCTATCTCTGGCGAGCCGGAAACGCAGAACCGTTTTCCCCGCATGAGGTGGCATCTGCGGGGAATCTCGCTAGCGTGGGAGCGATGGCGGTCGAATTTGCCCGTCAGTACCGTGATGAACGCTATCGACGTCAGCGGCTGAATGCTCTGTTGAATATCGCGTCGCTGTCTGCATCTCACTATTCAGTAGATCAGGTGCTTCCGGAAATTGCGGCGATCGCCCGTTCAGCTCTCGAGGTTGACGTCTGTAATCTCTACGTCTTCGATCCCCACGTAGCCGGGGTGACCGACGCGTATACCAGTGGCCTCAACGATGAAGAGACAGCGGTATTTCAGGAGAGCCAGGTGTATGCGGTTTCAGAGGTCCCTGCTGAGCTGGAAGCGGCCGGCACGCTCGAACCAGTCATCGTGACGGATCCAGTTAACCAGCTGGCATACGGTTCCAAAATGTCAGCGTATGCTGGCAGGAACAACATCTCCGAGATTCTCCTTGTTCCGATCCTCTCTCAGCAGTCGATGACCGGGGCAATGTATCTCTGGAATCGGGATCCGGCATATCGATTCAACCCGGATGAACTGATAACGATTCAGGCAATTGCCAGCCAGGCCGGAGGCGTCATTCAGCAGGCACGCCTGTTCGAGGAAGAGCAGCGTCACATCAGTGATACCCAGGCATTGAGGCGCATTGGTGAGTCAGTATTGAACAGTGACTCGCTGGACGAAGTCTTCGATGAGCTGGCAGACGTTCTGAATGAGCTCATCCCTTACGATTATTGCTTCGTGGGGCGTGTGGATGAGGATTCGAATTCGGTTGTGGTGGCGTACATGTGGGGGGACTTCCCGCCCGACGTCATCGGGTATCGTATCCCGCTGGATGATTCGCTGACCGGCAGGGTGGCGCGGACGAAAGAAATTGTGAACATCGCGGATCACAATCTTCATGGCCGGTCTCATCGATATTCGTCAACTCACCTGCCGATCTACTCGGTACTCATTGCCCCCTTGATCACCGAAAGCGGGATGATCGGGGTACTCTATGCCGGACGAAAACATGAACAGGAGTTCGACAATCGTGACGAACGGCTGATGGCGCTATTCTCCCAGCAGGCAGCCGCAGCGATCGAACGAACTCAGGCCCGAGAATCGCTCATGATGAACGCGAAACGACAGACCTTTCTCGCAGAACTGACCAACGCGCTCATCGCAACCGAAGATCCAGTCAGCATCCTGCAGAAGCTATGCGAGATGACCTCCAACGTGCTGGCTGACACGGTCATCGTTGGACTAACTACCTGGCGCTACGGTGAAGTTCAGTGGCATGGGGGCGCCAGTACTGATCACGATCGACAACAGTTTCTTATGAAATCGCTGGAAACCGGGGTTCTTTCCGTGGAGGCTGAGCGGATCGAGTACCTGGCAAACGCGGATAGCCCGTCATTCACCGAGTTAGCCGACGGTGCAGCTGTGGATGGTCGGGTGATCCACCCGACTGCACGCGATGTACTCAGACGTCTGGATGCCAGGCAGATTCTTTCAGTCCCTATGCGTTACGAGGGACGAGCGCCGGGACTCTTGATCCTGATTTCGTCTGACCCGGACCGACGCCTTGATGATCCGGAGCTTGAGGGACTGGCCATGATTGTGTCTCACCGGATTGGAGACGCACTGGAACGGCGCCAGATGGCCCGCAATCGGGAGGCGTTGCTCCGGTTTTCCGAGGCAATCAACACCCACGCAGATCTGGAGGAGCTCCTCGAACTGTTCCTGACTGAGCTTCAGGATCTTCTGCCCTATGATCAGCTTTATCTGGGGAAACATGATCCGGAGACAGATCAGTCAATCCCGCTGGCGTATGTCAATCCGCACGGGCTGGAAGTTGCGGAAGTCGCGATCGCTTCGAACAGGGGCATCAGTGGCGAGGCCATGCGTACCAGACGAGCGATTCTCGACAACGACGCCCATCTTCGGCAAACGAGCGCCTATGGCAGTGAGCATGAATCATCCTTTTACGCGACGCACGGTGAAAGTGCAATGGCGACGCCACTGATCAGTGATCACACGGTCATCGGCGTCGTCTTTATCGGGCGATCGGGAACGAACCGCTTCAGTGAATCGGACTTCGAGACGTTTCTGCTCTTCAGCGGGCTCATAGCTTCGGCGATCCATCGCACCGAATTGCTCGAGCGCAACAACGTGATGTACCGGGCCTCGGTTGAGGTTCTGGCTGCGGTAGTCGATGCCAAAGATCCAACGACCCTGGAGCACTCGCGCAATGTTGCCCGGTATAGCCGACTTCTGGCCGAGGCGCAGAAGCTGCCGACGTCAATGGTCGAGACAATCGAGCTCGCCGGGCTGCTTCATGATATCGGCAAGATCAGTATCCCTGATCATGTACTGCGCAAGCCGGGACCGCTGACCGCACAGGAACGAGCGCTGATCAATACCCATCCGGAACGCGGGGAGCGGATAATCAGTCAGCATCCGGCACTGATGAAACTCACCCCTCTGGTGCGGAATCACCATGAACGCGTCGATGGAACCGGGTATCCCGATGGATTGAGCGGGGATCAGATTCCGCCAGGGGCAGGTATCATCAGCATTGCTGATGCGTTCGATACGATCACATCACAGCGTACCTATCAGCGCCGTCGCACCGTTCAGGAGGCGCTTCTGGAACTGAAGCGAAACGCCGGAACACAGTTCGATACTGCACTGGTTGAATTGTTTGTGCAGGAGATTCTCGCCAACCCGGAAGTCGTTGTGCAGGCCGACACTGTGGTCAGGCAATGAGGCCTGAGCTCGATGCAGCGGTACCGAATACCGGTAGTCGGAGGACTCGGTAAGAGAACGTGGCAGATTCAAGTCGTCCTGATATCACCGTAAGTGAACTTTCCTCGATTGTTCCGCGATTGACCAGAGTGCTGGCCGACTCGGTCTACGCTGATCGCTGCGCGATCTTTGTTTATTCCGAAGACCAGCAGTCGACTATTGCGTTGTTCCGGGATGGCTACGATGACCCTGAACACCTCGCGCATCAGTGGACCAACGATCTCGCCCCGCGCCAGGTGCCGGTAGAACGGTTCGTTATCGACACCATGCAGCCGTTGCATCGCACTGGTCCGGAAGATTTTGTCGAGTATCCGCTGGTGAACCCCGGGCAGGAGAAAGCTGAAGGCAGACTCGTTGACCTTACTATTCCCCTGATCTGGGACGGGCAGGTCCATGGGATTGCCTTGATTTGGCGCAAGGATGACCCCACTCCGTTTACCACCGATGAGATAAGACGGGTTATGGACATTGGCAGACTGACGGCGATGACCATTGTCTTCGCACGTCAGTATCAGCGAGAGCGGCGCCAGTCTCAGCGGCTCGACGCGCTGGTGCGGGTGGCGCGCATGACGGCAACCAGTCAGTCTCTTGACTCTGTGCTGGAAGCGGTTGCTGATTCGGTGCGTTCTGCCACCGGGTCTGATGTATGTGCGCTGTACGTCTTCGATGAACATGATGAGGCCGTGATCACGTCAGTTCAATCAGGGATGTTGCCCGAAGAGATGGAGATGTTCCGGGCGTCCAGCCTCGTACCGGTGTCCGACGTTCCATCCGAGTTCACGATTCGTCGCACACTCGAATCAATGGTGATACGGGATTTCGAGCGAGAGCTGGCCCCGAATTCCCCGTTCGGCACATATGCGATTGAACGGAAGATTTCGGAGATTCTGCTGACACCGATTATCTGGCAGTCTCAGATAGTCGGCGTTATCTACAGCTGGTTCCGGTCCCCGGACCGGACGTTCAGCATTGCCGGGATCGACGCTGGCGATGCGATCGCCAATCAGGCTGGCGGGCTGGTATCGCGGTCCAGGCTCGAACAGTCGATCCGGCGACAGGTCACCGAGAGTGAGGCACTGATGCGCATCGGGCAGGCAGTGTTGAAGTCGGAGACGATCAATCCGGTTCTTGACGAGATTTCCCAGGCGCTGGAACAGTTGATTCCCTTCAGCTATGCGTACTTCGGGATGTTGACGCCGAACGGTGAGTCGATTCGTGTCATGCGAGAGTGGGGAGATCGGCACAAGCCGATAATCGGCACGCTGATCCCGGTGGGTTCATCGATCTCCGGCGTCTCTATTCGGGAGCGACGACCGGTTGCGTCGCAGCGCGTCCGTGAGGACTCGCGAGCCTGGAAGAACATCCCTCACGGCGTGCCGTTGCAGTCGGTGCTTTCCGCGCCGCTGATCTTCGACAATCGAGTCTTCGGGAATATCCTGATGGCGCGTGCGGCAACCTACCGTTTCTCGACGAGAGAGGAAGAGCTGCTGGAGCTGATCTGTCAGCAGGCGGCCGTGGCGATCGAACGGGTCCGCGCTCGGGAGGAAATTGCCCGGCGGGCAACGCAGCAAGCGTTTCTGGCCCAGGTCGGTGAATTGCTGGTTTCCAGCGAGAACCCGGAATCGCTGCTGCAGCGGATCGCGCAGATGGCCGCAGGAACTCTCGCCGATGGGGTGCTGATTGGATTGGCTGGCTGGGAGTATGGATCGCTTCGCTGGGTTGCCGATGCCTTCGATGATCCAGAGCGTGCCGAGAAGTTACATCGCGGATTGCATCATCTTGATATGGAGAAACTCAGAGAGCGTCTGGAGTTCGCGCTGGTTTCCAATCGCGATTTCTCCTTTCCGATCTCCAATATCTGGGAAGAGCATCGCTTTCTCCGTGATTTCATGGCGGGGCTGGACGTTCAGTCGATGATGGTCATCCCGCTCTACCAACAAGACCGGGCCCCCGGCTTGATGATTCTCCTGTCATCCGATGAACACACCAGCCTGCACGATGATCGAGTTCAACTGGGTCGAATCGTGGCACAGCGGATCGGTGATGCGCTGGAGCGGCAGCAGGTCAAGCGGAACCATGAAGGCTTGTTGCGCGTCTCTGAGGCGCTCTATGCTGAATCCAGCCTTGAGAGACTGGTCCGAACGATTGCGATCGAACTCGAACAGATTCTCCCCTGCGATCAGTTGCTCTTTGCGGACTTGATTCAGGATGAGAGAATGCTCCGTCCCCAGGTCTATCGATTTCATGGCGTGGAGTATCCGGGGCGGCCGAATTTCCCATCTGACGGGGGCATCTGTGGCGACTCGATCGAACTCGGTCAGCCGATCATGGACAATCAGTCCGATCTCCGGAAGACGTCGATCTACGTCAGCGATAGCGAGCGGATTTTCTATCGTCGGGAAGGCGAAAGCGCACTGGTGAGCCCACTCATCGTCGAGGACGAAATCGTTGGAATGCTTTTCATGAATCGAACTGGCCATGATCGATTTACCCGTGCCGACTTCGAGACGTTCATGCTGTTTGCCGGACTCGCCAGTGCCGCGCTGGATCGCACCACGCTGGAGCAGAACAATCGGGAACTCTACTGGGCATCAACTGAAGTTCTGGCGGCGGTGGTTGACGCCAAGGATCCTCACACCCTCGAGCATTCCCGCCATGTGTCTGCCTACAGCCGGAGGCTCGCCGAACTGATGGAGCTGCCCCAGCCGGATATCGAGCGGATTGAACTGGCTGGGCTGCTGCATGATGTCGGCAAACTGGGGATTCCTGATCGGGTGCTTCAGAAGCCGGGCAGGTTGACCGATGAAGAGTTCGAGCTGATCAAAACGCACCCTGATCGTGGAGCGAAGATCCTGGAGCGCCATCCGGCACTGGCCGATCTGATACCGATGGTTCGACATCATCATGAGATGATCAACGGTCTGGGTTATCCAGTCGGGTTGAACGGAGATGATATCCCAACCGGGGCGGCGATCATCTGCGTTGCAGACGCTTTCGATACGATGACATCGGAGCGCACCTACCAGGCTCGCCGATCCGTCGAGGAAGCGCTTGCTGAACTCGAACAGTGTGCTGGCACACAGTTCCACCCGGAACTGGTTCGCCGATTCGTCGACCATATGAGAATGAACCCTGACGACAGCCTGGTTGACGCGGAAGACGAAGAACCGTTCACGCTCTGAGTCGACATATCCCCGCCGTTTCTCAACTTGACGTATAATCACTAATAGCATCAGATTCGCTGAAAGGTGACGCGGATGGTGGATGAGAAGCGCATCGACGCCGAACAGGCGGTCTTCCAGCCGTCTCTGTTTGACAGTGGCGGTCGAGCAAGGCTGATCGGCCACGTGGGCCAGATCAATGATCTCACCCCGGATTCGAGCCTGGATATCGCTCGCTACTGGTATCGCCGGTACCTGGAGCAGTCCGGCTATCCCCACAATACCGTCAAATCGTACTGCTACGATCTGGCGATTCTGAATTCGCTGATCGGTTCGAAGCGCATCAATCAGATCACGCGCAAAGACATTGCGCAGTATCTGGATGCCAGCCTGAACCGTTCGACCCGCAAGCGCCGATTGACCTCGGTCTCCAGTTTTTTCCGGTTTCTGATCGCTCAGGCGCAGGTGCTGGATACGGACCCGGCGGACTCGTTCCATCCGGACCCGATTCCCCTGAAAACGCCCAAGCCGCTTTTCGGGCAGGAGCAGGATGCGTTGCTCGAGGCCGCCGAAGCTGATGGGCCGCGGGCGCACGCGATTATCTGGCTGATTCTCAATCTCGGACTGACACGATCAGAGATTCTGCGGCTTCGCCCAAGCGATATCGATCTCACGGATTCGACGTCACCGGTGGTGTACGTCTTCTATGACAGCCCGCGATATGCTGGCAAGGAGCGCAAGCTGGCGGCTGACCCGGAGTTCGTGGAGATCTACCAGCAATTGCGTTCAGCTTACCCGAACGCCGAAACCCTCTTCGTAATGCTTCCGCAATCGATCAATCGACTGGTAGAGCGGGTGGCACATGCTGCCGGGATCGATAAATCGGTGTCTCCGCAATCGCTGCGGGATACCTTTGCGGTGAATCAGGCCAGAAGTGGACTGGATGAGGCGGACTTGCTGGAGATCCTCGGGCTGGCCAATGACGCGCGGAACCGGACTAGCGTTCAACGGTACCTCAAGCTGGCCCAGCCACCACTGGCGCCAGGTAAACGGCAACCCGACTCCCCAGACTGACTGGACAACAGGAAACGGGCTGGCAGAAAGCCAGCCCGTTGTCACTCGTGTTGACTCTTGATGTTTACTGGCGTGGAACCAGGTTCAGTACCTTGAGCGCGTCGTTGAACGCTTCAGCGTCCGAGCGATTGGTATCGACCACGATGTGGGCGAGGTTCTGGACTTCCGCCATCTGTTCGCCATAGCGTTCTCGCTGCTCTTCATAGATGCTGGCGCTGGCGTCGCTCGCTTCGGTGTCATCGGATGCGCGCTGCTCGAGTCGTTCGGCGACGACTTCCGGTGGGCACCAGCATTCGACGAACTGGAGATCGGCGTCGACTACCTTGAACGCATCGCGGGCGCGGGTTCGCCATTCCTTGTCGAGGAAGGTCGCATCCAGCACGACTGATGAGCCTTTCGATGCGGCAGAGACCGCACGACTGATCATCGTGTCGTACGTCTCTTGCGAGATTTCCGGACTGTAGATGCCTGAGCCGTACTTGTCGCTCAGTCGCTCGTGAGCATCGTGGCCGGTGATCTCCTTACGGATGCGATCTGACGAGAGCCACTCGGCTTCGAGGGTTCGGGCAATTCGCCGGGCCAGTACGCTCTTGCCGGTACCAGACAGACCACCAACGATCACCGCGGTCGGTCGCTCTGGCTTCACCAGATAGGCGGTTGCCAGATCGATGTAGCGTTGGATCTCGCTCCGAATAGCGACGAACTCTTCCATCTCCGGTGCGATGTTCTCCGACATGAAGCAGGCGACTTTGGCCCGGACGTGTGCCCGGTACGCCTTGTAGAACTGCACGAGTCGTGGCAGATCCTTGTCACCCATTCGTTCGGTGAGCCGGGCGATGAAGTGGTTTGCCAGATCCGGCCGGCGCTGGAAGTCGAGATCCATGGCGAGGAAGGCAACGTCCATCGCGATATCACCGCAGCGAATCCGCGGGTTGAATTCGACGCCGTCAATGATCTGCATCTGTTCTGGCCGAGGGCCTTCAATAATGATGTGCTTGAGGTGGAGGTCCCCATGACCGTCACGAATCTTGCCGGTATCGACTCGGTTCTGCATCAACTCTGCCTGACCAGTCAGAAACTCCTTCGATGCCTTGTCGATGAGGTCGAGCTGGATCGGGGCGATGAACTTGTTGAGATAGGGTTTCGACTGATCAACGTTTTCCTGAATATTGAAGCCGACGGCTTCGGCTGATCCCCATTCGTCAACGCCCTCACCGGTATCGGCTTTGGGATAGAAGGCAACCAGTCGCTCGACGACGCGGTTGAGCACATGTTCGTCCGCCTTGCCCTGCTTGACCAGTTCGGCCAGCACGCCATCGTCTGGCAGGCGGCGCATCTTGACAGCCCACTCCCGAACCGGGCCGCTACCTTCGATCTTGTAGTGTCCGTCATCTTCGGTAATCGGCACCACGCCGTAATAAACGTTATGTGTCAGTCGGGCGTTGAGCCGAACCTCTTCTTCACCATAGAATTTGCGCTTTTCCAGCGTCGAGAAATCAAGGAATCCGAAATCTACCGGCCGCTTGACCTTGTAGACGGTATCGCCAACCAGAAAGACGATCGAAATATGGGTCTCTTCGATCTGCACCTCGTTGACCTGCTCCGGAAAGGCATCCGGACGTGACAGATCGGCGTAGATCCTCGAAACATGCTCACGCGTGGCCTGATCAGTATCGACCATGATCTGAAAACTCCTCATCTGAAATTCGGCAGTGGGGCACTCAGAGATAACCCCATGTTTACCCCTAACCCTACGCACTTCGCGTGCAAAGGACAAATCAGCATTCCGCCGGAGTGGCCCGGGACGACGCGAAGGTGGCCAGAATGACCACCTTCGCGGCTTCGAAATCCGATTGTTTGCCGCGACCATTCAGGCGTCGCTGGTCAATCGACGGTATTGGTGGTCGATTCCACCGCGTCGACCAGCCGTGAAAGCGCCTGCATGACGTCGGATCGTTCGTCGTCAGACAGCGAAGAGATCGCGCGATGTAAGCGGTCAGAATCGAGCGGTTGCAAGTGCTCGATAACGTGTCGTCCATGATCGGTGAGTGCGTTGAGCACCACCCGGCGATCCCTGGGATCGTCTGCCCGGTAGGTCAGTTCCTGTTTAACCAGGCGATCCAGAATTCCGGTCACCGTTGGGGTCGATACGTTGAGCTTGCGCGCCAGTACAGAGACCCGTGTGGGGCCATCAGCGTAAAGAATCATCATTACGCGGAGTTGCTGCATGGTTACGCTTGGCCACTCTGACGATCCCCGACCCGGCTCCTGT
Organism: Thermomicrobiaceae bacterium; assembly: GCA_007124395.1. Taxonomy (GTDB): domain Bacteria; phylum Chloroflexota; class Chloroflexia; order Thermomicrobiales; family Thermomicrobiaceae; genus SLMJ01. The sequence continues at coordinate 14,762 of SLFF01000257.1, forward strand.
TGAAGCTGGACCAGAATCCTGGTGGTCATTTCGACGATGTCGCGTGAATTCGTGTGCATCGTAGACATAATTGAAACGTCATTCCCCTTTCCGTGCTCAGGGAGAGGTGCGATCTCCAGCAGTTTCTGGCAAGAACCGCATGGCACACAATCATTCGACCCCAGCGTCCCCATGCTGAACTGGTCGATGACTCTCGAAAATGGGAGGAACCCGAAACGACAATGATCGGTATATCTGTGTCCCCACGTGCCAGATGCCATCACGGAGAGCGTAGCCCGGCTCGTTCAGATGTACAGATTCACCACGTTTCGTCGACGATCGTCTCTGCCCAGACGTTCGTCACGTGTTTCCCTCCCGCAATAGTAGTGCTTGCGTAAACAATACGCAACTCCTTTCTTGCTTGATTAACCTGAAACACGGAGGATGATCAGACGAATGTGCGCATACCGGTTCCTGGCCTGCCTGAGTGTGCGGATCTGGTTGTCTCAGCTGCGGCGGGCGAGAATGTCCATCCAGCGCTGCCAGTTCGGTGGTGGATCGTCAGCCTCCGGTTCTGGCTCGTTTTCGACGACGGGCGTCGGGGCCTCGTTCCAGCGAACAAGCATCACGGTTTCACCCGGATAGGCGAGATTGAGATCTCTCCGCGCGATCTGCGCGACATAGGTTTCGTACTGATCGCTGTGGTAGGCCTGGATCTGCTGTTCGAGCGAATCCCGCTTTTGCTGGAGTTCAGTGATCTCGGCCTTGCGCTCGGTAACATCACTTTCCAGTTCCTGGGCACGCCAGGCCTGCTCACCAAATGAAAGAACGAAGTACATGCCAACGATCAGGACGAACCCGATCATGATTCGACCGCGAATCGGCCCCAGCCATTCAGAGATGCTCGTGTAAATGCGGTCCGTCATCGTTTCTCCGGTCGTCAGGATGCCGTAGTTATCTGAGCGTCAAGCGGTGGGTTGCTGGTGTGCCATTCGGTATTCTGTTCGTAGGCATAAGCAACGCGAAGGACGGTTGCTTCGTCGAACGCGCGTCCCATGAACTGCAAGCTGACGGGGAGCCCATCGGCAAACCCGCAGGGGACGGCGATCCCCGGAATTCCGGCCATATTGGCCGGGATAGTGAACACGTCCGAGAGATACATCTGCATCGGATCAGCACTCCGGGCGCCACGCTGGAACGAGACGGTCGGCGAGGTTGGCGCGGCGATGACATCGACGTTCTGGAACGCTTCGTCGAAGTCTCGCTTGATTAGAGTACGAACCTTCTGCGCCTGCACGTAGTAGGCGTCATAATAACCTGAACTCAGCGCGTAGGTGCCGAGCATGATCCGGCGCTTGACCTCGGGGCCGAATCCCTTGCCACGAGTCTGGAGATAGGTGTCGAGCAGGTTATCCTGCGCCAGGCTCAGCCCGTACTTGACCCCATCGAAGCGGGCGAGGTTCGCCGATGCTTCGGCCGGTGCGATGATGTAGTAGGTGGCCAGCGCATGTTCGGTGTGCGGCAGGCTGATCGGGACGATCTCAGCTCCGAGCTTCTCCAACTCGCCAATAGCCTGCTTCACCGACTCTTCGACCCGGCTGTCCATCCCGTCGATCTGATACTCCTCAGCTACACCAACGCGCACACCGGTCAGGTCTCCACCGAAGGTGGCCCGATAGTCAGGAATCGGGGTGTCGACCGAGGTTGCATCGTTAGGATCCTTGCCGGAGATTGCGCCGAGCAGGAGCGCGGCGTCTTCCACCGAACGGGCAAATGGGCCGATCTGATCCAGACTGGAGGCAAACGCGATCAGCCCGAACCGCGAGACCCGGCCGTAGGTCGGTTTCAGCCCTACGACGCCGCAGAATCCCGCCGGCTGCCGGATCGAGCCTCCGGTATCCGACCCAAGGGAGACACTGACTTCCTGGGCAGAGACGGCAGCGGCAGAGCCACCACTGCTTCCACCAGGAACGTGGTCGAGCTTCCACGGGTTGCTGGTGAACTGGTAGGCGGAATGCTCGGTAGATGAGCCCATGGCGAATTCGTCGGTGTTGGCTTTGCCGATAAAGAGGGCATCCTGCTCGCGGAGCATCTTCACGACGGTGGCATCGTAGGGTGATTGATATCCCTCGAGCAGCTTCGAACCGGCTGTCGTTGGAGCGTCGGTTGTGCAGAGAATGTCCTTCAGGCCGACCGGAATGCCGGTCATTGGCCCAGCGGTGCCGTTCTTGATTCGCTGATCGGCAGCCTGTGCCTGCGCTCTGGCGACGTCGTCAGTAATCGTGATGAATGCATTGACGCTCGCCTCGACTGCCTCGACACGAGCGAGGTGTGCATCGAGAACGTCGACGGCGCTGATTTCGCCGTTGTCGAGCAAATCACGCAGCTCAACGGCGGATCGATTGATCAATTCGGACACCTGAAACCTCGCTCCCACGATCTGGACTGCTTACTCGAGAACCGCTCGGACCTTGAACATGCCGTCTTCACTGTCCGGGGCATTCTTCATGACCTCGTCCAGCGACAGGCTGTCGTGCACGTCATCCGCTCTCATCTGGTTCTGGAGCGTGATGACCTGTGCGGTCGGCGGAATAGCGGACGTATCGACGGATTGCAGCAGGCTAATGTGATCGAGGATCGAGGAGAGCTGCTCCCGCATCATTTCGCGTTCATCTGGCTCCAGCCCGAGCCGGGCCAGCATTGCCACATGGTCAACTTCTTCAAGGCTCAGCTTCTTGTCGCTCACTGGGTATCATCCCTTCACGCACGGGCATATCCGCAGCCGTTCCGGGGCGGAATTGCTATTCGGGAGTCTAACATACTGGCAATCGGAACGACCCTGACACTGACCCGCATTCGTACGCATTATTGTCAGATTGCCCGCCATCAGGCAGAAATGAAAGAAGTCCCGGAATTTGATGCTTCTGCCCCCCGCTGTTCCCTGATCTTGGTTACAATCCGCAAGGGCAGATACGAATCGCGTTTCAATTCCAACGAGCCGAGGAGTTCTCACGGTTCCAATGAGACTCACAGGTTGTGACATCCGCGCACATTTGGCGTGGCAGAGAGGAGTTGGCCTGTTTCTGGCACCTCTCGCTGGTCTCGTGATGCTTGCGGCCTGCCTGGATGATCCCGGAGCACCTCCACCGGGCGCGTTTACTTCATCGACTCCGACCCCATCAGAGAATGGCGCAGCCTTCGACGATCAGCCTGATGGCTATAGTGGCCTCGGGGATTTCGAGTTCTCCACGGATTCACTACCGCCGGCCGAGCGGATCTACTTTGCCTACGGAGATGACATCTGGCAGATCGATCAGGCCGGTGATGTCTCCGAAGTAACCAGCGATCTCGAGGTCGCAGGGTTCTCTGCCAGTGCCTCAGGCGACTTCCTGGCGGTACTTCATCTCGAGCGCGACGGTGATGATGA
>SLFF01000137.1 GCA_007124395.1 Thermomicrobiaceae bacterium
CTACCATCCATTCCAAGCACGACGAGAAGTGCCACGATCGCCATTAAACCGACTACACCGAAGGCTGTCTGAGTGGCGCTAGCTATTCGGACACCGAAAATGTACAAACCAATCAGCGTTGAAGCTGCGAAGACAAGCACTAGCGAGACGATCGTCACTACCATCGGCTGACTCTACTTCCTTCGAGGTTGGTACTACTCAGACCCCTCCACTTCGGTCGGGATGACATGGGGGAGCCGGGGTAAGGATAACGTGGGGCTGCGTTGCGAGAGCTTCGTCGGCCAGTCGCCTACACCACCAGCCGGAAGACCGCCTTGCGTGGCGCTTCGGCTTCGAAATGTGCCAGCGACGAGTCTTTGTCGGCATCGAAATACGGCCGGACGATCGGCACCTCATGCACATACTGCTTGAGGATCGGCGCAGCGTCAGCTGGCTCCAGCTCGGTTATGTCGACATGTTCCTGGACACGTCCCCGGGAGATGGTGACCTTCCCAGCCGTACGGGCGTTGTGCACCCAGTCGACGATCCCGTACGGCGCCACCAGATAGCGCTCGCCATCTCGCTCGACAAGGGTTATGGGCGTGCTGTGCAGTTTTCCCGTCTTACGCCCCGGTACGGTCAACAGATAGTTGTTGCCCATTGGAACGCCGAGCCGGAGAAGCCGGGCGACAGACCAGTTGGCGAATTGTCTCCACGGTGCTATTTCGAAAGCTCGGGCCATGATTCCTCCTGATTGCTGTATCGACACGCCTGAGACTAACACAGCAATCGAAAAACCTCTGCATCCGCCAGGCCCGTTAGCCGGTCGATGGTGACCGCTCCTGCTCTGGAGCAACAGCTCCGATTGCCGGGACATCAGTCGTTCCATAGTTGCGAGCAATCAGCCAGAACGTCGCCCCGAAGTAGACCATCGTCCCCACCACCAGCATGATCACGCCACCAACCCGCTGATCTGCCTGCTGGCTCATCCCCCAGAGTGTCTCGGTTCCGAGATAGAACGGATAGATCACCTCCGGGGCGAAGATCAGATACAGCGCAACGAGGTCCCCCACTGCTCCAGAGATGAACAGCAGAACGATCGCCAGATCTGGTCGAACCCGGTGATGTCGCGGCACCGGATCGATGATCACCCACCAGAAGAGCAGCGCCGTTCCCATGAAGAGGATGTGCTCGATCTCATGAATCAGTGTACTTTCCAGCGCTGCAACGTAAAACGCCGGCAGGTGCCAGATCACCAGATTTACATTGAGCAACAGCACGACCACGATCGGGTTGGTTACCACCGTCAACAGGCTACGAACCCAGCCCTGGCGGAGCACCGGCCTCATCACGGCACCGCTCCGTGACGGAGCGATCGCCATCAACGCCACCTGCACTGGACGCCCCAGCACCAGCAGCGGCGCTGCAATCAGCATCATCATCACATGCTGGGCCATATGCAGCGAAAACGAGTTCTCGTTGTAGGTATGGAGCGGCCCGGCGAGCGCAAATGCGAAGAACACCAGGCCCGCGTAGAACGATACCGGCCAGGATCGCGGCACCGAGCGCGTGCCCTGCGAAGAGATTCGCCGCAACGCCAGCGCATAGAGCCCGGCTGAAAAGATCAACCCGAGCGCAATGTATGGTTCGATATCCCACGCCAGCAGAAACGGCCCGTCGTAGAAGCGGTGCAAGAGCACGCCATTAATCATCGCTGTTCCTCCGCCAGACATCACGCTGTTGGGCATCTTAAACCGGCCATTACCCCGCCGGGTGTGACCTGAGTCACATCCCACAATCTACGCACCGGGTACAGTGTGCAGCACACATCACGTTCCACATTCAATCTGCGCGGCTGAATCACTGTCACACGAATCGGGGGAGTGCGATGGATGCCGAAAACACGACCGGCGATAACGCTCAGCCGGAACAGGAACGCCCACGCTGGCAACAGATCGTATTCGATGACATCTTCCTCATCCTCATGCTGGGACTCGTTGTCCCGACGCTTTTCTACCTTGTCTGGGGACTGATGGATCTCGCCAGCGTGCCGATCTACGAGCCATAGCGGGGGAAGGGGACCACGAATGGTAGAGACAAGCAGTCCACTCGTTGCGCCACCACCTAACTGGTGGAAACCAGCTGGACGCGAAGAAAAACTGTGGATCGGCATTGCGGCCGTCTGGGCTGTCAGCATGTTCGTGATGATGGTCATCATCTGGCCAGCAATCGGTGGGCAGCAAAACCAGATTCACAGTTACCGGGTCGATCCATCCGAGTTTCAGGCCTACACTACAGCATTCATCGAAGAGCACCAGACCGGCGAGCTCGAAGGAGTGCCGGTAGTGTCACCACCACCCGATACCGATATCTTCCTCCAGGCTTCACAGTTCCAGTGGACGCCAGTGCTGGAGCTCCAGCGCGGCGAGACCTACCGGATCATGATGTCGTCCATCGATGTCCAGCACGGCTTTTCACTCCAGCCAGACAACGTCAACTTTCAGGTGCTGCCTGACTTCATCACCGGACTGGAGATGACACCGAACGAGACCGGTGAATACACCATCGTCTGCAACGAATTTTGCGGCCTTGGCCACCATCTGATGGTCGGGCAGATCATCGTTGTCGACTAGCGCTCCATCGTCCACTACGCCGTGGCGGGTGGATCAGGATATCGATCCATTCGCCCTGATCGTGATTCCGGGGGAAACATGACGGCACAGGCAGCAAACAGTACGAACGACTCTATCCTCGCCGGCTTGATGCGCCGCTGCAACATCACCAATCTGGCGATCGACCGAAACGCCGAAAAACTGATCATGGTCAACGCAGTGGTCTCCGTGGTGTTTCTGGCACTCGGCGGCATCATGGCCATGCTCATCGCACTGACTCGATGGGAAATGGTCCATCTGCTCAGCGCAGACTGGTACTACCGGGTGACCGGTGCCCACGGCGCGGCGATGCTCATCTTCTGGATTCTCTTCTTCGAGGTTGCCGGTCTGATCTTCAGCATCACCGTGATCCTCAATCGCCGGTTGTTGATGCCAAAGGTCTGGTGGATCGCATTCGGCACAATGCTGGTGAGCGCGCTGGCGCTGATCATCATCATGCTCAGCGGTGAAGCCACCGTGATGTTCACGGCCTATCCGCCACTCGAAGCGACATCCTGGTTCTACCTGTTCTTCATCACCTTCGCCGTTGGCGCACTTATCGCCGTGATCTCCTTCTTCATCGAGCTCGTCAATGCCCGTTATCGTGGCCAGGTCGGCTCGTTGCCACTGTTCACGTTTGCCATGCTCGCCGCTGCGGTCCTGGCGCTCTGGACGCTGGTCTCCGGTGCCGCCGCGCTGATCCCGACCTATTTGTGGTCGATCGGCCTGATCGGCCATATCGATGCCGGTGTCTATCGCCTGCTGTTCTGGGGCTTCGGCCATGGTGCTCAACAGATCAACCTCGTGGCGATGGTCGGGGTCTGGTACGTCCTGGCAGCACTGACCGTCGGAGCACGACCCGTCAACGAGGGTGTCAGTCGTTTTGCGTTCCTGCTGATCATTCTCTTCATCCATATGGGAGCAATCCATCACATTCTGGTCGATCCCGGCTTCAGTCAGCTCAGTCGGGCCATCAACACTAGCTACTTCATCTACGGCGCGACGATCGGCAGCATGATCCACGCACTCTCGATCCCGGCAGCCGTCGAGATGGCACAGCGTCGCAAGGGTTTCGGGCAGGGAATATTCACCTGGCTCAAGAAAGCGCCGTGGAAAGAACCCGGGTTCTCGTCGCTCGTGCTCAGTTTCTGGCTCTTCGGGGTGATGGGCGGCATCAGCGGCGTCATCATGGGAACCGTGCAGATCAACATGATCCAGCACAACACGCTGATCGTTCCGGCCCACTTCCACATGACCGTCGTCTCCGGAACAACGCTCGCCTTCATGGGCCTGAGCTACTACCTGATCCCGCTGATTTTCCGACGAGACAATGTCTTTCCGGGTATGGCGAAGCTCCAGCCATATGTCTTCGCAATCGGTATGACGATCTGGGGACTCGGAACCGGTTTTGCCGGACACGCCGGCATGTCCCGACGCCACTGGGATTCGACCTTTGGCGATATGCCGCTGGCAACCGATATCTTCCAGAGCGCTCAGATCGATATCTCGCTGGTCGGACTCGGACTCGGCGCACTGATTGCCGGTGTCGGTGGAGCGATGTACATCGTCAATGCCGTAGCCACGGTATTCCTGGGCAAGAAGACTGACACTCCGCACCTGCCCGGAATCGACAAGGACGCGCTGACACCAGCCGACATATCGGCCCGTGAGGCAGCCCGCGAAGGTCACGGCCACCATCGAGGGTTCGAGTTCCCAGGGACGCTGATCCTCGTCTTCGCCTTCCTGGTGCTATTCATGATTCTCTACGCAACGTCCTGGTTCGAGCTCAGCACCATTAGCTGGACGATCGAGTAGTCACAAACCCCGGCACAGAGAAACCGGGAGCCTGTTGCGGGCTCCCGGTTTCTCTGTGATCAATGTGATTACCCTGTGGTCAGAGCGTTCGGGATCAGGTGAACGACTCCAGCAACTCGGCATCGAGAATATGCACGTCACCCCGATGCGCGGTCACCGCACCGGCCCGCTCCATCTTCTTCAGGGCCCTGGCGACGACCTCCCGTGCAGTTCCCGCCATCTCGGCGATCTCCCGCTGGGTCAAACGACGGCCAGTCTTGACGCCCGCACCTACACCAACCGTCGGTTGCTGCACCTGCAGGAGAATCTTGGCCACCCGGCCGGTGACATCGCGCATCGAAACGTCTTCGATCATCGCCAGCATGTGGCGCAGGCGCTGGCTCATGATCCGGATGATGACCGAGGCGAACTCGGAACTACGCTCCACCAGCTCCTGAACTTCCCGTTTCGGCACCACGATCACGCACGTCTCATCCAGTGCTTCAACGGTGACCGGGTTGACTCCGCCATCGAACACCGGAACTTCGTTGAACGAATCCCCCGGACCCATCAACCTGATCGTCTGCTCACGCCCGAACCCGAACGCGCTACTGCTCGACGCCTTGCTCAGCCGAACCGTTCCGTGCTCCACGATATACATCGCCTGGCACTGATCGCCTTCGAGCAATAGAACTTCTCCGGGGGCAAGGCACTGCGTTCGCGAGACCCTCGCCAGCCACTGCAGCTCGTCACAAGGAAGCACCTCGAATAGCGGATCCTGGCGCAAGCGGTTGAGGCGAACGGTATAGCTCCCGTTCTCTCGCAACGGCGGCGCATAGCCACTCCGGTTCAGTCCGGAAGTCGAGACATCGAGAATAATTCGATGTGCTTCCGGTAGCAGTTCGCAGTGGTCGGATTGGCTCGAGCAGTTGACTGCACCAAGCATGGACAGACGCTGTAATCGTTCCCGGATGATGCTCGAATCGACCTCGAGATCCTGTGCAATCTCATCGACTGCCGTCGAACCGTTTGTCAACTTCAGCATTAGCGCCACACAGAGTGGATCCAGCGGATGCGGACATGCCATACGCTCCCAACCTTTCAGC
>SLFF01000483.1 GCA_007124395.1 Thermomicrobiaceae bacterium
CAGATGCCGGTGCTCGAACTCGATTCGCGTTAACGCTCGCTCATCGATAAACCGGATCTCGATCTCGCTGGCTCGTTCCGGGTCAGAATCGATCGTCCGATCCGGCTGGATCCACCAGGAAGTGACGATTCGGGCTGGCGGCTCGTACGTCAGCACTTCACCCCAGACGACCTCGGTCCCATCACTGGCACGCTCGATGCAGCGTCCACCCTCCCGTGGCTCGATCCCAATCCACTCCAGCGCTCCATCGGCAAACGTGTAGCTTGAGGGCCACCATGTGCCAAAACGATCGACATAGGCCGCAAACGCCACCTCGGGAGTGACATCCACAATTTCGGTATAGCGAATCACGTCTTCAATCGGCTGATCCGGCACGTTCGACGTCCTCTCGGTAAACTGCTCACGTATGACTCTCGATTGTTCGATAGGCGGGACCAATCGGGTTCCACTCAGTGAGGCCAGGCACTATCCATGACCCGAATCACGATCCCTCAGCATCCCGACGAGATAAGCCCGGAGTGGCTCACCCATCTGTTTCACCGCAACCAGATCATCCCCGGAGATGTCGAAGTTCTGGCGACCGATCGCAGTGATCCCGGGCGCAAAGCCAGCTACGCCGGGTTCGTCTCCCGTCTCAAGATCAGCTACTCCTCAGAGAATGCTCCCGGTCCAGAGACCATGATCGCAAAATTTCCTGCCCCGGAGCTGACCATCCGCCGGTTGTTCCGACTACTCTACCGGAACGAAGCCATGTTCTATCGCCATCTGGCTGATGAAGCTCCGATACGGGTACCCACCTGCTACGCCTCGCTGATCAACCGGAAACGCACCCGGAGCCTGCTGCTACTCGAAGATCTTTCGCCATTCGCTTCGCTGCCGACCCATACCGATGGCTGCAGCACCGAGCAGGCCAGAATTGCCCTGGTCCGCCTGGCTCAGTTTCACGCCCGGTGGTGGCAGGATCCGGAAATCAGTAATGAACATTCATGGCTCGGTCGTTATCAAGTCAACTCCACACAGAACTGGATGATCTACGCCGCAGCGTGGCTGCCATTCCAGTATCGAGTGCGCCACATTACCCCGGAGCCGACGCTTCAGCTGTTTCGCTCGCTCTGGCGCTACCGCGACAATCTGCTGAAGCTGGACGCCAACCGCCCACAGACGATACACCACGGCGATTTCCGCCTGGCCAACCTTGCCTTCACCCCGGACGACGCGGTGGTCTTCGACTGGCAAGTGGTCCGGATCGGTCCGCCGATGTTCGATGTTGCCTACTTCATGTTCACCAGTCTGTCGATCGAGCAACGACGATCGGCCGAGCAGGATCTCCTGTCGGCTTACCACGCAACGCTACTGGAAAACGGGGTCACGTATTCCATGGATGAGCTGATGCAGGACTACCGGACAGGCCTGCTGATGACGATCCCGCAGAGTATGGTCATCGGCGCGTTTCTTCGGCTGGATGAGGAACGTGAGGTGGAGATCCAGCAAATGCTGGAGCAGTTCGACGCACTGCGAGAGGATCACGAGCTGGAGAAGTTTGCCGGAGCGTCACTCCGGAACTTAGCCGAGTAGTCGCTGTAGCTTAGAGCTATGGAGCTCGACGAGAGCGCGCAGTCTGGCCATGTGTTCTTCCTGCAGGTCGGTCAGAACCTTCTGGTGAGATGCGGTTTCGAGTTGATGCCGCACCATTTCGTAGAACGCCCACTCTTCAGCGTATGTCTGGGCTTCCCCGATATCCCATGATTCAATCTCAGCACACACATGGGGGAGCTCTTCCCAGCACGAAATGAGGACCGGAATCTGGAGCTCAGCCCAGGTTCGAATTTCGTCGGGATGTCGTTGCTTTACGCCAACCATAGGGGATTACCCGAAACACTGATAACATCGAGTCCGCTGACTTGGTATCCAGTAACTATACTACTCCGATCCGCCGAGTAGACAACATAAAGCCAGGGGAGAGACATCGTCCCAACCCGGTTCACAGGAACACGGTTTGGACTGAACGCCCCTGCGATCGGCCCCTGCCCGCGATCATAGATCACGATTCTGGCGTCTGGGTCTGATGCGGCGTACCGCAAATCTGATACGTATTCATCGACTGTTGTTCCGTTGGCCCATTGGCGATCGATTAACACCCGACGAGCAAGATGAACGAAGGCGGAATCGTCACGTGCCTGGATCGTTCGTCCCAGGTATTTGGTCCCTCGTTGCCAAACTGGAACCCGCATCAACTGTGGGTTGAACAAGGCTTCGCCAAGTCGTGCTCGAATGCGATCACGGTCTCCCAGGCCTTGGTTGCGCGCTCCGCTGGCCAGAACTCGTATCAGATCGTCGACGGATTCCTGAGCTAAATCATCTGAGTTACTACCTGACAAATCCCGGCACACTCCTCAAACGCATTTGATCAGCATATTTCGACAATCTCATCTTCATCGAATCGGTTCAGACACCCATCACCCCATCAGATAGTCGTACGCCGAGAGCACATGGACATGAACGGTGCCGAGCAGATCATCCAGCGTCACGTATTCATCCGGAGCTCCCATTCCGTAGGGAGTTGGCCCATAGACATACGCCGGAACGCCGCGCTCTCGCCAGAGCCGGCAGTCGGTCCCACCGATACTGATCGCCGGGTAGGGCCGGATTCCCCGCACCGCTTCGGCATTGTCCCCGAGAATCCCCACCATCTCATGGTTCGGATCACAGACATTGGCATCATGCCCGCCGGAGATCGTGTAGCTGGCGCCGTCGTACTTGCTCAGCACCTGTTCGAACTCGGCAAGCAATCGCTGGCTCGGCATGCCGACCGGGCAGCGGAGATCGACCTCGATATGACAGTCGGCCGCTATCATGTTCATCTTGTCGCCACCCCGGATCACGCCGATGTTCAGGGTAATCGCTCGCACGATATCGGTGGCGCCCTGTCCCAGCACTTCATCCAGCGCTGGCCGGGCAATCTCGATCTTCTCCTCGACATCCGCAGGGATCTCGAACGGTAGCTGTGTCAGCGATTCCAGCTCCCGGATCAGTCTGGCTCCCTGCTTGATCGCGTTCTGACTCTGATGCGTATAGGCACCGTGGCCACCGGGCGTTCTCAGCTCCACGTTGAGCCAGAGCGGGCCTTTCTCGCCGAAACGGATCGTCCGCGGGGTACTCGGCTCGGCATTGATCACACAATCGCCAAGCGTGCCCGGAACGTTATCCAGCAGGTACTTCGTACCCCACTCACCACCGGTCTCCTCGTCCGAGACAGCGGTCAGGGTGAGTTTCCCCTTCAAGTGCTGCTGGATCTTCGAAAGATAGATGTAGGTCAGGATCGAGGCCGCCGTGCCCGCCTTCATGTCGGAGACGCCCCGACCGTAGAGCTTGCCGTCACGAATCTCTGCGGCATACGGATCACTAGACCAGCGAGATCGATCACCCGCGGGAAAGACATCGAGGTGACCATTGAGCACCAGATGTCGACCCGGTTCGCCGCCATCGAAGCTCGCCACCAGGTTCGGCCACTCCGGCACCGGGGCGACCGTCTGGTAATCGAGTCCCTGCCGCTGGAGAAAATCGGCCACGAACGCATAGAGCTCGGTCGTATTGCCGGGCGGGTTCTCGCTGGGAATCCGGACCATGTCCTGCACCAGCGTGATGATGCGATCGCGATCCTTGATGAGTTGACGTTTCAGGCTCTCGCGTGCGTCCATGAGATACTACTCCTCTTGTCGCTAGCCGGAATCGGTGATCTGATTCGCAGAGGCATCTGCCCAGTCTGTTCTTGCTGGTTCCGGTATATTCTCTGTGGTGAACAATGATTGGGCAACAACCAGTGACACACGACATGCACGTCGGCTATTTCTATACCTGGTGGCGCGGAGATGGACTGCCAGACCTGGAGCCATTTCCGGAGCTCAAGATCGAGCAGAGTCACGACGTCGAACTGCTGGCCCGTCTCAGTGATCTGCCTGAATCAACGATCCAGAAGCGTATCGACCTCGGGAATCGCCCGTATCTGGCCTGGATCGACGAATCACCGGCTGCCTACGGCTGGTCTGCCTGGGAACACATGGAGATCGGCGAGCTAGGCGTTGAGATCGAACTCCCGGATGGCGATCACTATCTCTGGGATTTCAGAACCCTGCCGGACTTCCGGGGACGCGGAATCTACCCGCATATGCTGCAGGCGATCATCCTTGCCGAAAAAACCATCGCCAAGCGCTTCTGGATCGGCCATGATCTGGACAACATCGCCTCCTTCAAGGGGATCAGGAAAGCCGGTATCCCGGTGATCGGCGAAGTCTGGCTCCGGGACGGCGTTCCCGTCTGCATCGGCCACGAACCCCGTGTGCGCAGCGAGATGGCGGCCCGGCTGCTGAGTCTCCCCTTCGAGATGCGCTAGAGCACGAACCGGGCGTGGGAGCCTTTCCGTCCGGTCTCAACCATGAGCCGGGCATCGATCCGCTCCTGCAACTCCGGCACATGGGAGATGATCCCCACCAGCCGGCCATGTTGCAGATCGACCAGTGTGGTTAGTGATTTGTCGAGCGCGTCGGGATCGAGCGAGCCAAAACCCTCATCCACGAACAGCGTCTGCAGCCGGATACCGCCGGAACGACTCTGCACCACCTCACTCAGGCCGAGCGCCATTGCCAGCGCTGCCAGGAAGCCTTCTCCACCGGAGAGCGTGCTGACATCCCGGGACATCCCGGTCCAGGAGTCCTCGATCTCCAGATCGAGCCCGGTCGAGCGACGCCGATCGCCACCTTCGGTCTTGCGAATGAGCCGATAACGGCCGGTGGTCATCTGATAGAGCCGGTGGGTGGCGTAGTCCAGCACCTCATCCAGGAATGCACTCAGCACGAATCGCTCGAACGAAACGCGATAGGTGCTGTACGTGGCATCGCCAATGGCAACCCCGGAGAGATACTCGGCAACCTTGTATTTCTGGTTGAGCGCTTCCATCCGCCCGGCAATATCCAGCAGCTGCTTCGCGGCACCCTGCAGCTGTTCCCGTCGATTTCGCTGCGTGGCAAGCTCCTCGACGAGTTTACTGAGATGTCCCTCAGCGGTGGTCAGGACGTCTTCCAGCTGTTCGAGATCCGGCTTCTGCAGGCCGGTTGCCGCTTTTTCGGCGTTCTCAAGCTGATGTTTCGCGTTGGAGACCTGCGTGTCATAGCTCCAGATCTCGGTATCCAGCTGCTGGATGTCTTCGGCCGGAAGCTGCGCCGACTGGTACGCCGGGTAGTCTGCAAAGCCCTGCGCCAGTCGTCGCTTCGCAAAGTCATCCACGGCATCGTCGGCCTTCTTGCGATCCTCTGCCGCTTCGTTTCTGGCAGCGGTGAGCTGGGTACTGATCGTCTGATGATCGGTTTTCGCCGTGTCTAGCGCGGATGTTGCCTCATCGATACGGGTCGATAGCTCGGTGATCTGCGTCCCGGTGACTTCAAGCGCGGCATCCAGTGCTTCCAGGGAGCGGTATTCCTCCGGGACTTCTTTTGCGGCAGTCTCAACCCGGGTCTTTGCGGAGATTTCG
>SLFF01000472.1 GCA_007124395.1 Thermomicrobiaceae bacterium
CGGTCGCGGGGTGGCAGAGACAGCTCGGGCGATGCTGGATAACGAGTACATTTCTCCGAGTCAGGCACGAGCGGTAATTCAGGGCTTCGGAAAAGTCGGTTCAGAAGCAGCCCGGAGACTCCATGAGCACGGCGTAAAGGTCGTGGCCATCTCCGACGTCAGTTGCGGCCTGGTCAATCCCGCCGGGCTGGACATCCCTCGTATTCTCCAGTCAGTTCAGTGCCAGCCACCACGCCTGCTCGAAACCTACCGCGGCGATGACGCAACGATGGTCCCCCCGGGTGACATTCTCACGATTGACTGCGACGTTCTGATCCCTGCAGCTCTCGAGGGACAAATCCACGCCGGAAACGCAGAGGATATCAAGGCACACATCATCGTTGAAGGAGCCAATGGCCCGACTACCGCTGAGGCGGAACAGATTCTGAGCCAGCGTGGGGTTGTGATTGCACCCGACATCCTCGCCAACGCGGGCGGTGTGGTTGTGTCGTATTTCGAGTGGCTCCAGGGGCTTCAGGGCAACCGATGGAAACTGGAGACCGTGCGAAAGATGCTCGATGAATCAATGCGGAATGCGTTTAGCAGAGTCTTCCTGAGCGCTCAGCAGCGAAAGATCACCATGCGCGAAGCGGCGTACATCATTGCCGTCGAACGAGTAGCGCAGGCAGTCGACTTTCGCTGGAGTCCGAGATAACTTGCAGGAGCCATACACAATGCAGACAACAACAATCGTGGAAGATCTTTCCCGGGCTTCGCGCAACATGCTGGATGGAGCGATAGCCGTTACCACTGGACGCCTTCATCTCGAGAGTCCTTCCGAGGCGCTTGGCCAGATTCTCGAGAACGAACTCTCTGCTCTCGAATACTTTCGGCACGAACTGGCCCATCAGGTGGGAATTCTGCTGGTTCGCATGGATAGCAGCGTCACAGCAGTCTACAAAGAGCATGAGTTACCCGAAGCCGAGGAGCTCGGCACCCCTGCTCTGGAATTGACCGACCCGATCTATCTGGTTGTACGAGCTGAGAGGGAAACTGCGGCACTTCGGGCGCTCGTCGAAGCGATCGATTCCTCACTTGTCGACGCATTGAGCGCGCATTGTGGCAGAATCGCACCGGGCTTGATTCATGTCGATATCATTGATCAGGCTCAGGCGCGACGTGTAGTCGAGCGCGCCGGCGGGTTCCGCCCGCCACCGACGATCCTTGTATCACGGACCTGATGAGGAACCGGACATTCTGATGAAACTCAAGCGCTCTGAAGCACTGGATTACGCCAGAGTGTCAGAACGCGAGCTGTGCCGGCTCGAAGAAGAAGGAATGGTCGTCCCGATACGATCCTGGAAGACGCTGTGGATGGTTCCGTACTACGAGCCGTCCCAGATTGAGGTCATCCAGTGGCTGGCATCCTGTCAGCGATCGGTCGATCACTTTCTCAGAGAGGAACGTCGACAGGTCATCGCGGACCGCACGGTCGATCACTCCCGGTAGGCTCACCAGCAACTCGTGCAGAGTTGCCTGGACTCGAGTCATCAGAACCTATGGCTGAGAACCGGTCACTGTTGCCCGGTTTCTGTTTAGGCGTGTGCGCAGTTGACGGTAACCGGGACGGTCGGTAGGCTACGTTGGGGTTGGGTGCCATTTCATTGCGGCAACTTCCAATCACTATCTGAAGATCTGAACGAACCAGAGCCGCGGCTCACCTGAAGCGAATAATTCGGTACGGAGAAGACCGCGCGACGACTTCTCCGTCGAGTGTCGAGGAGATACGGTCTTGCCCCCGACAGATACGGATGCAGCTACAAAACTCCGTGTCGGTGTTCCGCGTGAGACCCGAAAAGGGGAAACGCGGGTCGCACTGACCCCGGATGTCATCCGGCAGCTTTCCCGCAAGCCGTTCGAAGTCATTGTCGAGCGGGGCGCAGGCGAGATGGCCGGATTTACCGATGAAGCCTTCGAAGCAGTCGGCGCTACGCTGATTGATTCGGCGAAAGGCGTCTACGACGAAGCCACGGTCATTCTGAAGATTCAGCGACCAACCGACGACGAGATCGCGCTTCTCTCCGAAGGCCAGACACTGATCGCCTTGCTCCAGCCTCTTTCCCATCAGGAAAACGTGGTGAAGCTGGCTGAGCAGAAAGTCACCGCGCTTAGCATGGATGCGATTCCGCGCATCACCCGAGCGCAATCGATGGACGTGCTCTCGTCGATGAGCACCTGTGGTGGCTATATGGCAGTTCTGCTCGCCGCCAGCCACCTGCCCAAGTTCTTCCCGCTCCTGATGACAGCTGCGGGAACGATTCCACCGGCCAAAGTGCTGGTTCTGGGTGCTGGCGTGGCCGGTCTCCAGGCGATCGCCACAGCAAAGCGGCTCGGCGCTCAGGTGGAAGCCTTCGACACCCGTTCAGTGGTGAAGGAGCAGGTCCAGAGTCTCGGAGCGACCTTCATCGACATCGATCTCGAAGAAGACGCCGAGGCTGCCGGTGGTTACGCCAAGGAACTGGCAGAGGACCACATCAAGAAGGAACAGGAAGCGGTTCACAACCACGCGCTGAAGTCCGATGTGGTGATCACCACCGCACTGGTTCCGGGGCGCCGGGCGCCGATCCTGATCAAAGAAGATACGGTCAAGGAAATGCAGCCCGGATCGGTCATCCTCGATATGGCTGGCGAAATGGGCGGCAACTGTGAAGTAACCACGCCCGGCGAGACAACGGTTGTCCATGGCGTGACGATCATGTCGCCGTTCGATCTGCCAACGAAGATGCCCTTCCACGCCAGCCAGATGTACGCAAAGAACCTGGCAACCTTGCTGGAGCACCTGTCTCCAGAGGGCGAGATCATCTTCAACATGGAAGACGAGATCACGAAGGGTGTCGTTCTGACTCGCGACGGTGAGGTCCTGCACGGACCGACCCTCGAATGGATGAAGGAGAAGGAGGGGGCCTCGTGAGTCTCGAATTCGTACTCGCGATCTATGTATTCCTCTTGACGGTGTTCCTGGGGATCGAACTGATCAACCGGGTGCCAGCCACGCTGCACACCCCGTTGATGTCGGCCACCAACGCAATCCACGGCATCGTGCTTATCGGTGCAATGCTGGTAGCTGGTGCGGCCGATAACACCCTGTTGCACGCGCTGGGACTCATCGGTGTGATCCTCGGTGCTGGGAACGCAGTCGGTGGATTTGCCGTAACTGATCGAATGCTCGAGATGTTCAAGAAGAAGCCGGTGGAGGGGCAGTAATGGAGGATTTTCGCGAATCCGTAATTCATATCGCCTATATCATTTCTGCTGCACTCTTCATCATCGGACTCAAGCGGCTTAGCGCGCCGGCATCCGCCCGGCAGGGGAACCAGCTCGCCATTGGGGCTATGACTCTCGCATTCGTCGCCACGCTCATCGATCCCGAGATCAGTACCTTCTGGACGATCATTATCGGTACGCTGATCGGTGGTGGTATTGGCTACTATCTGGCCCGCAAGGTTCAGATGACCGCCATGCCGCAGCTCGTCGCCCTGTTCAACGGCATGGGTGGTGGTACGGCAGCCGTAATTGCCGTAGGCGAGTTCATGAAGTTCACACGTGATGGAGAAGTCACGGCCGGAGAGGGCCTGTCGGTCGCCTTCGGGGTTACCGTTGGCTGTATCGCCCTGACCGGCAGTCTGATTGCCGGTGGCAAGTTGCACGAGATTCTTCCAAGTGGCGCAATCCGCAGTCCGATCCAGATGCCCGCGGCGATTCTACTCGTGCTTGCAGTTGGCGCGACCTGGGTCTACCTGCTTGCAATGGGCGGACAGGAAACCACAGTCTGGATCATGTTCGCCGTTGCACTGGTTCTCGGCATCGCGCTGGTCATCCCAATCGGGGGTGGCGACATGCCAGTGGTGGTCTCGCTGTTGAACTCGATGACCGGTCTGGCCGCAGCGGCTGCCGGTTTCGTGCTCGATAACCAGATCCTGATCATCGCCGGTGCCCTCGTCGGTGCCTCCGGTATGCTCCTGACGGTACTCATGAGTCAGGCGATGAACCGGCCGCTCAGCAATGTCTTCTTCGGTGCATTCGGTGCCGCTGGTGCTGGCCCGGCCGCCGCAGACGGCGAAGCCAAGCCGATCCGCCAGACCAACGCAGACGATGCCGCCGTGATGCTCGGCTATGCTCAGAACGTCATCATCGTTCCGGGTTATGGTCTGGCCGTAGCGCAGGCACAGCACGCCATTCGTGAGCTGGCCGATGAGCTGGACAAGCGCAACATCAATGTGCGCTATGCCATCCATCCGGTTGCTGGTCGTATGCCCGGTCACATGAACGTGCTTCTGGCCGAAGCGAACGTGCCATACGATCAGCTCTTCGAGATGGAGCAGATCAATGGTGAATTCCAGCGAACCGACGTCGTACTGGTTGTCGGTGCAAATGACGTCGTCAACCCGGCGGCGCGCACGGATCAGACCAGTCCGATCTACGGTATGCCGATCCTGAATGCCGATGCCGCGCAGACGATCATCGTCATGAAGCGATCGATGAAGCCAGGCTTTGCAGGCATCGAGAACGATCTCTTCCATCTGGACAAGACCCGCATGCTCTTCGGCGACGCCAAGGCTGCGCTTGCCGACGTCATCGCGGCAGTCAAGAACGTCTAGAGCAAGGACACGTAACGGCACGCTGAACCCCCGGCTGGAGTTTCGACTCGACTCTGGCCGGGGGTTCTCTTTGCGCGACGCGGTTTCGCGTAGAATGAATCGGCTTTGTCTCGATCGTTTCCGGGAGGTCGTCCCATTCCTGATCGTTCCGTCGTCCTGATCCATCTGTCCCTGCTCTGCGTGGCAATCTTCTGGGGATCGAACTTCGTCTCCATCAAGCATCTTCTGGATACCATCAGCCCGGGCAACGTGGTTGTGCTTCGCCTGCTGATGGCGAGCCTCGTGTTCATCCCGATTGTGCTGATAATGGCCCGGGGCATTCCGAGAATTCAACGGGCCGACATCCCGATGCTGCTGGTGATCGCTATTCTCGGCGTGACGATCAACACCTCGGCAATCGCATTCGGTACCCAGCTAATCCCGGCAGCCGTCGCCAGCCTCATCGTCACCGGAAACCCTGTCTTTACGGCGATCATCTCCCGAATCCTTGTTGGCGAGCCGATGACCGGTCGGAAGATACTCGGCGTCATCATCGCCTTCTCCGGATTTCTGATCGTGCTGCTCTACGGCGGTCAGGAAGCCGAGTTCAGCATCCAGAACGCGCTCGGCGTGCTGATCACGATGGGTGGTCCCCTCGCCTGGGCCTTCTACACTGTACTGAGCAAGCCACTTCAGGGCCGTTATGATCCCGTGCAGTTCGTCGGGGTCACCACCATCGCCGGCTCCCTGCCATTGCTACCGTTCCTGCTGATCAATACCGAACTCATCACCGTAACCCGGACATTCGGTCCTACCCAGTGGCTGGCGCTCACGGTCAGCGCTGTGCTTGCGCTCGTGGTCGCGTATCTACTCTGGTACCGTGGACTCAGCATTCTGGAGCCAAC
>SLFF01000286.1 GCA_007124395.1 Thermomicrobiaceae bacterium
AACACCGACCCAGGTGCGTAGACGTATCGAATCATCGTCTGACGTTCGCCGTGCTGCACCTGGCGGGTGATACCGGGATAGACCTCTTCAGCGGGAACATTCGACCAGTTCGTTGGTGCGGCCATCTCTTGCCTTTCAGGTGGTGAATGGTGTCGAGTCGAACATGGCATCCGACTCACGGTAGACTGGGCAGCTCCGTCTGCCCCCGCCAATCAGACCGGTTCGCTGGACGGGGCGACACGGAGGTCGCCGATCTACCGAGCGGAGCGGAAAGGGGCCGGGGGTGAGGGCCGTCTCGCTAAGTCCTGAAACTCAGGACAGATGCTTCGATGGTCAGCCAGGAACCCAGCCCGGTACATCGTCGATCCCCGCAAACACATCCTTCGGGGCTTCCCCGAGGAGTTCGGCGACCTTCTCCGACAGGTCGTTGATGGCATCCTTCTGGAAACCCATCGCCTGCCAGACAACATTTCCGCTCTGATCGATCAGAAAGACCGTCGGCGTTGCTTCGACAGCGTATTCCTTCGATACCGGGTACTCGTCGCCCTCCACCAGAATCGGGAAGCTCAGTTCGAGCCGCCGGATGAACGATCGGGTCACGTTGGGCGAGTCTTGCGCCACACCGAGGACGGTCAATCGTTCGTCCTGGTAGGTCTGACGAACCTGTTCCAGCATTCGGAACATCGTCTTGCTGGCTTCGCAGGATGATTTGTAGATCCCAACGATTGCCGGGCCTGATGCCAGGGCATCCGTCAGGCTGTATTCCGTACCTTCGGCGGCGTCTGGAAGTTTTACAGCTGGTGCGGTATCTCCAACGGCGATCGTCATGTTGGGCTCCTTCTGTCTGGTCGGATCGATGCATCATCGATCACTGGCCAATTCGGCCTCTACGAGTTGGTGAAGGTCAATCCGGTGACGTGGCGGACTCGCTCCATCTTCGGTCTGGCGATCGCCTCTGCACGTTGCCGGCCCTCATCGATCAGGCGATAGACCTCGTCTGGAGATTCATCCAGCTCGGTAATCCGCTCCTGAATCGGCCGCAAGCCTTCAACCACGATTTCGGCGAGATCTTTCTTGAAGTCCCCGTAGCCCTTGCCGGCATAGCGTTCTTCGACCTCACTTACGCTGATCCGGGCAAACAGCGAATAGATATTGATGAGGTTGGACACGGCTGGCTTCTCGTTTTCATCGTAGCGAACTTCCGAGCCGGAGTCCGTCACTGCCCGCCGGATCTTCTTGCTGATCTGGCTCGGCGTATCCCGGAGCTCTACCCGGCTGCCTTCGTTCGGGTTGCTCTTGCTCATTTTGGAGAACGGATCATCCAGCGACATCACCCGTGCGCCAACCTTCTTAATGTCGGGCTCGGGCACCACAAAGGTTTCGCCAAAGTTGGCGTTGAACCGGATGGTAATGTCCCGGGTTAGTTCGATGTGCTGCTTCTGATCCTCGCCGACAGGAACCTTTTCCGCATCGTAGAGAATGATGTCGGCGGCCTGCAGTACTGGATAGCCGAAGAGCCCAACGCTAACGCTCTCCTGTCCACCGGATTTCTCCTTGAACTGGGTCATCCGGCGCAGTTCACCGAACATCGCCTGAGTCCCGAGGATCCAGGCCAGTTCAGAATGCTCGCGGACGTCTGACTGCATGAAGAGGATCGATCGCTCGGGATCGATCCCGGAGGCAAGCAGAATCTTGGCCATGTCCATCTTGCGCTCCAGCAGGTCACCGGCCTCGTAGGGGACGGTGATGGCGTGCAGATCGACGATGCAGAAGATGTTGTCGTACATGTCCTGCTGGTCGACCCAGTTCCGGATCGCCCCAAGATAGTTTCCGATGTGAGTGCCACCGGTTGGCTGAATTCCGGAAAATACGCGCGGTTTGGTCTGTGCCATATCCTGTGCCTGTTCCTTCCAGAGCGTTGAGACGATGGTGTGTGCCCGGTTCGAGCGCCTGCCTCCAATAGAAGGCGCCGCAGTGATGTCAGCGCGAAACATCCTAGCATATCCCCACCATTCCGGGAGTATGCTGGCCGGTTCGGTATACTGAAGTAGCGGGCAGGAGACAACGCATCGGTGTTCAGGCAGTCGGATCGAGGGAGATACATCCTGTGACCGTACTCTCGACGTACATTGAAATAGCACGGTGGTTACCACGATGATCGCCGTGATCCTGGAGCCGTATGAGCGCTGATTTGCAGGACCTGCCTGATGATCAGCTTGTGGCCCGGATGAGCGAGGGTGACGTAGATGCGCTCGACGTGCTCTACGATCGCTACGCTCGGGCCGTGTTCTCCTTCGCGGTGCGCATCGTGCACGATAGCCGCATTGCCGAGGAAGTGCTCCAGGAAGCGTTCATGCGTACCTGGCAGCAATCCGGGCGGTATGAACTGAACCGTGGGAATTATGCCAGCTGGCTGTTGAGTATTACGCATAATCTCGCGATCGATGAAGTTCGTAAGAGCCAGCGACGGCCGCAGAAGGCCGACATGGTCGATATCACCGACGTTCTCCGGAGCGAGGTTGATACGACGGTAAACATTGAAGAGGCTGCAGAGGCCACCGAGCTTCGGGGTGTGATTCGCACGGCGATGGACACGCTCCCGGATGCACAGCGGAGGGCGGTCGAGCTCGCATATTTCGAGGGACTGTCCCAGCGCGAGATAGCCGCGTTTCTCAATGAGCCTCTGGGTACCATCAAGACACGTATGCGGCTGGCGATGCAGAAGTTGAAGGACGTATTGTCCGAACAGGAAGGTTTACCAGACTGATGGATGGCAGCGATCAGAGCCACATCAGTGAATTAGTTGCTCCGTATGTTCTCGGAGCGCTGGAGCCGGATGAGATCGACCTGGTCGAATCGCATCTGGCACATTGTGCTACCTGTCGCGCGCTGGTTGATGAGCAGCGACGGGTGGTATCGACCCTTCCCTATCTCGCTGAGCCACAGCCAGTTCCCGCACGGGCACGGACGCAATTGATGGCTCGCGCGCGGGCCGATGTCGAGCCCGTTTCATTGCCGCAGACCCGAGCCAGCCGGCTGAAGTCATTTCTCCTGCCGAGCGGTCGAACTGGCTGGATTGCCGCGGCTTCGGCGGCGGCTCTGGCGCTGGTCTTTGCCGTCAACAGCTTTCAGATGCAGAGCGAGATGGATCGTGCGGCCGAGGAAGCATCCGAGGAGCGAGCCAATATCGCCGAGATGGTGCAGTCCCCCGGTGGCTGGATGACCAGCCTCGAAGGCGGTGCCGCTGGTGCCGGAGGTGGGATTATCGTAGATCCAACCACTAACCGGGCGATCATGGTTGTCGATGGGCTGGAGCAGCCCCAGGATGATCACGCCTATGTGGTGTGGATGGTTGATGAGCAGAACGGCGAACACCTCAATGTCGGTAATCTTCTCGTCGACGAGGATGGCCGCGGCCAGCTCTACATCACCGCTCCTGGCGCCCTGGCCAGCTACGAAGGCATGATGATCACCGAGGAGCTTGAGGCGGCAAACGTTGCTGGCCCGAGTGGTGATCAGGTGATGGCGGCGACCTTCGAGTAATCAACGCTGCTGGCTCAATATGTGACATGAGAAGCCCCGCTCCGGATTCTGGAGCGGGGCTTCTGGCATTCGGAGGGATCTCATTGAGCGGCGTTATGGTTTGTATGCGCGGAAATTGACGCCCTGCGTGCCGAACTGATCCGCACTGGACTGCTGCGGAGCGTCCGAGAAGGTGTCATAGCGCTGGGAACTGAACTCGATGTTCACGAAACCAGCGTCGCGGATAACCTGCTCCAGCGCTGCTTCCAGCAGCGCACCGGCGATTCAGCCAGTCCAGAGATCGACTTCGTTTCTGGCTGATTCCGGGACCTCTACCTGGACGAGAATATCTGCGACCTGCATCCGTCCACCCGGTTTGAGGATCCGGAGTGCCTCGCCAAATGCGGCCTCCTTCTCGGGCGTCAGATTGAAGACACCGTTGGAGATCACGACATCGACCGAATCATCGGCGATCGGAAGGTCTTCGAGGTACCCTTGGCGGAACTCGATCTGATTATGTCCAGTAGATTCGGCGTTGTTGCGTGCCTTCTCCAGCATGGATGGTGTCATATCGACACCGATCACCCGACCGGTTTTTCCGACCTGGCGCATTGCCAGAATCGAGTCGAACCCGGCGCCGGATCCGAGATCGGCCACAATCTCGCCGGGCTTCAAGGAGCCGAGCGCGAACGGATTTCCCACCCCGGCAAAACTCTCGACCACGCTGCCTGGCAGTTGATCGACTTCGGACATATCGTAGCCAAGCTTCTCCGCCAGCGGGCGTCCGACAATGAAGTGGAACCCCTTGTCGGGCGTCGAGGCGACCTCGTGGTACTCCTTCTGGATCGCATGTCTGAGTTGATCCAGATCGAGCTGAATTTCCTGTGCCACTGGTGAATGCTCCCTTCACCGATTCAGTGGATATGAATTGCCTTGATACCCCCAAACCTACGCACATTCATCAGTGGAGACATCCGTGGAAACACGGAATTTTTTGATCAGTGGGTGCCCGATGCAAAATTGCGGAACATGCGTGTGCGTGGGTCGGCTTCGGGCGATGCGGTGGCCACGAACGATCCACTGGGCGGGCCTGGCCGAGCGAATCCTCAGTTTCACGATACACCGTCGCCTGGCGAACCGGAAAGCTGCCGCCAGAGGACCGTAGGCCGATCCCTGAGCCGCTGTGACCTCAAATGTGTCGCAAATGACACCAGATTGCCGCCGCTAAACCCTTTTCAGGCGCTTGACGATCCTGTTATATTGATACCGAGTATCAATAAGCTGGCCGGCTGTTGACTGTTTTTCTGAATATGATCTGTGCAGGGGAGTCGAGTTTACTGTGACTACACGCACCTCAAATGCGCCTGACCAACTGGGGCGGCTGAATCGCCGTCCGGGCTGGGTTTACCTTAACGTTGTCTTCGCTATGTTCCTCGCACTGGCCGCGCTGGCTGCCTGTGTCGATGACAGTGACGACGATGTCGTGGATGATGACGCGACCACTGAGGAGCCCGCCGCAACCGATGATGCTGCCGATGATGCGGCAGTCGATGATGATGGCGAACCGCTCAAGGTCGTCGTATCGATGCCGTTCATGCCCTCGATGGTTGACGCCGTCGGTGGCGACCACATCGAGATCGAGTCGATCGTTCCGCAGGGTGTCGATGCCCACACATACCAGCCAACGCCGGGCGACGCCCAGTTGATCGCTGACGCGGACGTCATTTTCGTCAACGGCCTTGGTCTCGAAGAGTTCCTCGATGGACTGATCGAGTCGGCTGGTGGCGTCGATGCACCGATGTACGAACTGGCTGATGGCCTCCAGGACGAGGGCATCGAATCTGATGGCCACCATCATGACGATCACGACGATGATCACGCTGATGACCATGGCGACGACCATCACCACGACGATGATCACGCTGATGACCATGGCGACGACCATCACCACGACGATGATCACGCTGATGAC
>SLFF01000058.1 GCA_007124395.1 Thermomicrobiaceae bacterium
AGAATGGCCTCGACGGTCCGCGGATGGGTGATCGCTTCCAGATCAGTCAGCGCATCGGGATCGCTGAATACGATCTCGCCCAGCGCCGGACGATTGAGCGAACCGTCCTCGTTGAGCACACCCTGCCCGAAGCGTTCGGCGATGCGGACCAGGGTTTCGGAGCCGGGTTTCATGATCTCGTGCGCAACCAGATCGGCATCGATAACGTCGGCTCCCAGTTCGGAGAGCATCGACGATACCAGTGATTTTCCACAGGCGATGTTTCCGGTGATGCCCAGAATCTGCGGTGAATCCTCAGGCATTCCGCACCGCGGCTGTCTTCTGGTTCAGTTCTTCGGTCAGCTCAGCCCACGTCTCGTAGACGGTGTCGAGCTCGTCCTGCGTCGATTCGTAGGAGGCGCCTGCCTCGGAGATGCGCTCGACGTTTCCAGATTCGCTGGCAGCAGCCAGCTCCTCAGTGAGGGAATTGAGCTGTTCTTCGAGGCGGGAGATCTCCCGCTCGAGATCCTTGACCTTCTTCTCGGTCTGTTTGATCTCTTTATCAGACGGCCGCATTCGCGGTGATCCAGATGACTTCTCGGCAGGTTCAGCCTCTTGTTGGCCCTTCCCGTTCGACGCTTTGACCGGGCCAGTCGATGATTTCGCCGATGTCGCCGTTCTGCGGGCGTAATCGCTGTAGTTGCCGACATGGACGGTGATTGTTCCATCGGCGATCGCCCAGACATGGGTGGCAATGACGTCGATGAAGTACCGGTCATGAGAGACGAAGAGGATCGTTCCATCGTACTCGCTCAGCAGTTGCTCCAGCGCCTCACGGGATTCGATGTCGAGATGGTTCGTCGGTTCGTCGAGAATCAGGAAGTTTGCCTCTTCCAGTGTCAGCTTGGCCAGCGCCAGACGTGAGCGCTCTCCACCGCTCAACGCGGAGACCGGCTTGAACACATCATCGTCGCTGAACAGGTAGCGACCGAGAAGATTCCGGGCGGCGCCTTCTTCCATCGGCCGGGCTTCCCGGATCGTCTCGAGAACTGTCAGCGAGGTATCCAGCCCCTCGTGACCCTGGGCGTAGTAGGCCACTTTGACGTTGGTCCCGAAACTGAACGTGCCCGAGAGTGGCGGTATCTCGCCGAGAATCGTCCGGAGAAAGGTCGTCTTTCCGCCACCGTTGGGTCCGGCAAGACTGACCCGGGATTCCCGCTCGATCTGCAGTTCATCCGATGTTTTCACCAGTACGGTGTCCTCGGGTGAGTACTCTGTCCCGCGGTAGCCGATGGTGACTGGCTTGATGTTTAGCACGATCCGGCCACTGCGCGCCGCGTCAGGCAGCGTGGCTTTCAATGATTTGCCTTCGTCCGGCCGCTCGATGCGCTCCATGCGGGCCAGTCGCGTCTCCCGTCCCTGGGCTTCTTTGGTCCGCTGCCCGGCTTTGTATTTCCGAATGAACTCTTCGGTGGTCTTGATGTACTCCTGCTGGGCTTTGTACTCCGACCACCAGCGCTCACGACGCTCCTCCCGCAGCTTGACGAAGCGGTTGTAGGAGGCCGGGTAGTCGTCGAGACGCCCGAAGTTCATGTCCAGCGTTCGGGTGGTTACCCGATCGAGGAAATACCGATCATGGGAGACCACCAGAAATGCGCGGTTCCAGCTTCGGAGGAACCCTTCGAGCCATTCCAGTGCATTCAGATCGAGATGGTTTGTCGGCTCGTCCAGCAAGAGCAGATCTGGCTCGCCGAGCAGTGCCCGGGCCAGTGCCAGCCGGGTCTTCTGCCCGCCAGACAGATACTTCGCCTGCCAGCCGAACTCTTCCTCACTGAAGCCTAGACCGGAAAGAACCTGATCGGTGCGGAAGTCGATCTCGTAGCCGCCCAGAAACTCGAACTGCTCCGAAAGCCGGCCGTAGTCAGACATGAGCCGATCCAGCTCACCACCTTTGGCGCTGGTCATCGCGTTCTGGATCTGGTCCATCTCATGTTCGATCGCGTGGACCCGCTCGAACGCCTCCAGCGCGGCTTCCCGGATCGTCTTGTCCCCGGAGAATGTCGCTTCCTGAGCCAGGTAGGTTACGCGGAGATCGTTCTTGCGGACGATACGCCCGGTGTCCGGTTCATCCAGCCCGGCAACCATCTGCATGAGTGTGCTCTTTCCACTCCCGTTGACACCGACCAGCGCCACATGTTCCCGTTCCTGAATCTGGAACGTCACGTCGCTGAAAATCAGATCGGTGATAAACGTTCGTGAAACACCTTCGACCGAGAGAATCGTCGTCATCGCCGCCACTATCTGCTGATTCATCGACAGATGGTCAGGTAATCCCGAACCACCTCTAATCCCGCCCTCGATTGTACCGCCTGTCTAACAGTGCGTGGTCCGGCGTGTTTTATCGGAGAAATGCGATACGTGTCGTGCGAGGCCCTCTAAGGAGGGGTATAATCGCTGCCACACTTGACACGGACGCGCACTGGCGCGTGAAAACATCGTTGGAGGAAGAACTATGCTGTGGCCGGTGACGGCAGAACGTGATGACGCCGGACGGCTGGCCGTAGGTGGGGTTTCTCTGCCAGGTCTTGCTGAACAGTTCGGAACGCCACTCTATGTCTATGATGAACAGACCATTCGGCAGCAATGCCGGGCCTACAAAAGCGCCTTCGATCAGCACTATCCGCACAGTCGGGTTGTCTACGCCGGGAAAGCGTTTCTGGCGCCATCGCTGATCAGAATCATTCAGGATGAAGGACTCTCGCTGGATGTCGTCTCCGCAGGCGAGCTCTATGTCGCGGTAAAGTCGGGCTTCCCACCGGAGCGCATCACCTTTCACGGTAACAACAAGTCTCCGGACGAGCTGCGCATGGCGCTGGAAGCCGGTGTCGGCGAGATCGTTATCGACAACTTCTACGAGATCGAGGTGCTCGGGGGGCTTCTCGCTGCGCACGGCGGGCGTGTCGATGCGCTGCTCCGTCTCAATCCCGGAATTGATACCCACACGCATGATTATCGCAAAACGGGAATTGTTGACTCGAAGTTCGGGTTGCTTATAGAGACCGGTGATGCGGCAAAGGCCGTGGAGCTTATCTCGAAGACCGAGGGAATCCAGCTCCGGGGCTATCATATTCATCTTGGCTCGCAGATCTTCGAGATCGAGCCGTACCAGGCCGCGGTGGAGTCTCTGTTTGAGTTCGCGACGGAGATGCGGGACAGGTTCGGGATCGTGCCGGATCAGATCTCGCCAGGCGGGGGACTCGGCATCCAGTATGAATCGACCGATCCCGATGCGTCGGTCGAGGATTTTGCCCGAACCGTGGCAGAAGCGACCCGGGCTGGCGCCGAGCGAATGGGCATCGATCTTCCGGAACTGATCGTCGAGCCGGGGAGATCGATTATTGGCCCGGCGGGTGTGGCGGTCTATCGGGTTGGCAGTATCAAGGACATCCCGGGAGTTCGCCGGTATGTCTGTGTCGATGGCGGAATGGCGGATAACATTCGTCCACCGCTCTACGATGCCGTCTACGAAGCGGCACTGGCGAATCGTGACGATGGCGACGAGGCGACGGTGACCATTGCCGGCAAGTATTGCGAGTCGGGTGACGTGCTGATTCGGGATGCGCGCCTCCGGTCACCTGAGTCGGGCGATCTGATCGCCATTCCGGCTTCGGGGGCGTATTGTCTGGCGATGGCAAGCAACTACAACATGGCGCTGCGGCCGGCAGTGGTGATGGTGCGCGATGGTGAGACGACCGTGATGCAGCGGCGGGAACGTTTCGAAGATCTGCTTGCGCGTGATGTGATGGTGGGACAGGTACCTTCGCACTGACCAGAAGGTACCTTTGATTCCTGATCGGTATCGTAGTATCACTAGAGCATCACAACTGGGAAGAGAACCGAAATACTCCCATATACAGGGGAATGGATCGTGGCACAGCCCTCCCGAGTTTCAACAGATCCGCATCAGTCACATGGTGGTAATCCACCGCCAATGACCGATGTTGCCGGTGCAGATCCGGCCACTTCGTCGGACGGCACGCTCGCAGGTGCAATCTCTGATCTTCTGACGCACGGTCGTGAGCAGGGATTCGTCACCGTCGAGGAGCTGGCTGCCGTGACTGCCGAAGACGCCGAGTCGGTCCATGATGTTGCCGATCAGCTTGCCGAGATGCAGATTCCGGTCGTCGAACTGGAAGCAAACGGAACGATCGTCGAAGTTGATCCGCGGGAGGCTCCGGTCGTCCTCGAGGCACCAGTAGCCGATGATCTATCCGGTGTCTCGCTGGAAGATCCGGTCAGAATCTACCTGCGGGAGATTGGCCGAGTTCCACTTCTCACCGGCGAGCAGGAAGTGTCGCTCTCTCAGGCGATGGAAGCCCGGGATTACCTGACCCGACTCTCGCAGCACGGATTATCGGACAATGGCTCAGCCGCGTCCTCGGCGATGAGCACAGGCATGCGGATCTATCAGGCGTTCGTTGATGGCTGGCCGCTGGTTTACGATTTCTACTGCACGGCAATCCCTGATCATCCGGCGCGTTCCAAAGCACAGGTACTGGACGCGGTGCTGCCAATTTCGACGCTGGATGAAAACGCAGTAGTCGAGACATGCGAGCGGAATGAGATCACCGCCACTGAGCTGGAAGAGCATTTGCGCCTCAGACGGGTTGAACATGCACTTCTGCCACCGGAGATCCAGTCGCTCATCTCCGGCGTGGAGTACCTTCCGTCAGAGCAAGAGGTTCATTCAGTCTTCCGGGCTGTTTCCGGATCACTACCCGCCCGGTGGAGTGATGCGATCGCCCGTGGAGATGCCTCCCGGCAGCGACTCACCGAGGCCAACCTGCGGCTGGTGGTCAGCGTGGCCAAGAAATACGTTGGCCGCGGGATGTCGATGCTCGATCTGGTGCAGGAAGGCAATCTCGGCCTGTTGCGCGCAGTCGAGAAGTTCCAGCACCACAAGGGCTTCAAGTTCTCGACCTATGCTACGTGGTGGATTCGACAGGCGATTACCCGGGCGATTGCCGATCAGGCTCGCACGATCCGTATCCCCGTGCACATGGTGGAGACCATCAATCGGGTGACCCGGACTGCTCGAAGCCTGCATCAGTCACTCGGGCGGGAGCCGACGACGGAGGAGATCGGCGCCGAAGTCGAACTGGCTCCGGAACGGGTTCGCGAGATTCAGAAGATCGCCCAGGAGCCAGTTTCACTGGAGACTCCAGTCGGCGAGGAAGACGACAGCACACTGGGTGATTTCATCGAAGATACCCGAGCGCTGGCTCCGGCTGATGCGGCAGCTTTCCACATGCTCAAGGAGCAGGTCGAAGAAGTGCTCTGGACGCTTGGCGAGCGCGAACGACAGGTTCTGGAGATGCGCTTCGGCCTCGACGGCGGCCGCATTCGCACCCTGGAAGAAGTCGGCCGCGAGTTCGGGGTGACCCGGGAACGGATCCGCCAGATCGAAGCGAAAGCCCTCAGAAAACTCC
>SLFF01000203.1 GCA_007124395.1 Thermomicrobiaceae bacterium
GCTTCGTGACCTCGGACCGTACCTGAAACCAGAAGTGCTCGACCGACTTTCAATTGACTGCACCCCTGACAACGTCTCGATCGATGGGGGAGAGTAAGAGAGTGGTACGCTGAACCAATTTTGTTCGTGTCTTTAGAGGCTAACGCCAGGCATGAAAAAGCCCGTCTGGATGGGCCAAACGGGCATTCTGGAGCGGGAGACCGGATTCGAACCGGCGACAACCTGCTTGGAAGGCAGGGACTCTACCACTGAGTTACTCCCGCATTTCAGTCGGGGTGAGAGGACTCGAACCTCCGACCTCAGCGTCCCAAACGCCGCGCGCTACCTACTGCGCCACACCCCGATCGTTCGCTTTCGCGACTAGAATTATAGCACAGTGAGTTCCCTGTCAACCGGCTGGCGATCGTCGTCTAACTCGCGGGAACCAGGCGTACGAATCGTCGTCTTCCGGCCTGCAAGACTACCTCGCCAACGTTGGCGATCGTAGATTCCGGGTCCGTCACTCGTTCCCCGTCAACGCGAATTCCGCCCTGCTCGATGAGTCGGCGAGCATCCCGATTGGAGCTGGCCACTCCGGACCCGGTCAGAACGCTCAGAATACCGGTGCCCGGGACGTAGGCGAACTCTGGCATCTCATCCGGGAGCTGGTTCTGCCGGTAAACGCTATCAAAGGCTTGCTCGGCTTTTGTTGCGTCCTCTTCAGAGTGCAGATCAGCCACGATGATCCGGGCCAGACGTGCTTTGAGGTCACGTGGGTTGACGGCACCGCTGGCTGAATCGGACTGCATCTGTTCGATCTCTTCGTCAGACACGTCGGTCAGCAGGCGATAGTATTCGATCATCGGACCGTCTGGAATTGACATAATCTTCCCGTACATGTCCTGCGGAGCGTCATTGACGGCGATGTAGTTGTCGAGACTCTTGCTCATCTTCTGATGACCGTCGGTGCCGACAAGAATGGGCACAGTGAAGATGTTCTGTGGTTCCTGACCACTCTCTTTCTGGATATCACGGCCAACCAGCAGGTTGAACGTCTGATCCGTGCCACCCATTTCGACGTCAGATCGAATGGCGACGGAATCGTAGGCCTGGAGCAACGGGTAGAGGAGTTCGGTCACGGCAATGGGAGAACCACTCTCGTAGCGATTGTGGAAGTCCTCGCGCGTCAACATCTGCGCAACGGTGTACTTGGCAGTCAGACGGATCACGTCTTCGAGCGTGAAAGCGCTGAACCACTCGGTCTGCCAGACAACTTCAGCCTCATCGACATCGACAACCTTGGAGAGCTGATCGAGGTAGGTCTGCGCGTTATAGCGAACCTCTTCTTCGGTCATCATCTGGCGCTGAACCGATCGGCCCGATGGATCGCCAATACGTGCGGTCCAGTCACCGATAATGATCACGACCTTGTGCCCGAGTCGCTGAAACTGGCGCAGCTTCCGGAACGCCACATAGTGCCCGAGGTGAATATCTGGTCGCGTCGGGTCAACGCCCAGCTTGATTCGCAGCTGCTTGTCTCCACGGAGTTTCTTCTCGAGATCTTCGCGAACGATGACTTCAGCTACTCCACGGCTCATCAAGTGCTGAATCGCCGCTTCACGTTGTTCACCCGTCAGCACCATTTGCGCCTGCTCCATTCGTGTTCTAACTAATTGCCTAGTGTCGTTGAGACGTTTGCGCCGAATTCGGAAAGGATCCGGCGACCGTTGACTTCGTCGTTGTGCATCTGCTGGACGAGCTCATCTGCGGAGTCGAATGCGCGATCGGGTCGAACGAGCTCGATGAAATGGACCGTAATGTTCCTGGAATACAGATCAGCATCGAAATCGAGAATGTAGACCTCAATCACCCGCAGATCGTTGTCGAACGTCGGGCGTTTCCCAACATAAACGAGGCATGGAAGTCCGGTCTGGTTGATTTCGTCATTGACGTCGACCAGTGCGGCGTAGATGCCGTCGGCCGGGATGATCAGGCCCTCCGGTGGTCTCAGGTTGGCCGTTGGATAGCCAAGTTCTCGCCCGCGTTTTTCTCCGTCGCCAACCGTGCCTGAGAGGCTGAAGAGGCGTCCAAGCGCATCCGCGGCAGAGCGAACATTGCCGTTCTGCGCCACTTCACGCCTGATGAACGAGCTGCTCCATTCGACCTGACTATCGGGATTGACGCGAGGAACAATTGTCAGCTCGTAGCCGTATTGACCCGCTCGTTCCCGGAGGAACTCTGGTGTTCCCTGTCGTTTGTGGCCGAATGCGAAGTCTTCACCGATGATGATGCCGGCCGGATGTGTGGCTGCTACGAGCTCGGACAGAAAATCGTCTGCGGACTGATTTGCCATCTGGTGATCGAATTCGAGAACCACAACGCGGTCGAGGCCCGCTGCCAACATTTCCTGCGTGCGCACCGATGTCGTACATACCCGTGGCGGGGCCTTGTCCGGTCGGAGCACCTCGGCGGGATGAGGATCGAACGTTACTCCGAGAGCGAAGGCGTTGAGTCTGGACGCATGTTCGGCAACCTGCTGAATCAGATACTGATGTCCGCGATGAACACCGTCGAAACTGCCGATCGTTACGACATGGCGATCCCCGGGAAGCGCGGCCAACGATCGGAAAATGGAGGATTCGCTGTTCACGGAGGAACTCCCGGACTATTGCCGTTCTGGGATGACGATTGCCGGCTGGATGTCCGACTCGGACTCGCTGACGTTCGATTGCCTGCCGAGACCCAGAAACACACCGTTCGAACCGATTCCACGGACGAGTTCCGGTTCATTCTGCACGATACCGGACCCGTGTATCGACCGCCCATGATACCACGCTGTCTGGTGATCTCCGTGAAGAAATGCCGCACGATGCTGGGCAATACCAGCTTCGATCCCGCTGGATGCGGAGGTCCACATCTCCGGGAATGTCATCGCTTCAAGTTCCTGAATACTGGTCGACGATTGCAGGGTATAGTCACCCACTCGAGTGCGCACCAGATGATGCAGATATGACGGAATCCCGAGCGATTCGCCGATATCACGAGCCAGCGAGCGGACATAGAACCCAGAACCACAGGTCACCGCAAGTATCAGGTCCGGAAATCGATAGGAGACAACCGAGAGCTCATGCACGGTGACCGATCGCGTCGGAACGTCGACCGGTTCGCCCCGTCGCGCTTTTCGATAGATCGGCTCGCCATCGATCTTGATTGCGGAGAATTTTGGGGGAACCTGTTCGATCTGACCGACGAACGAATGAAGTGCTGTCTCGATGTCAGGAAGCTCCAGCGGAGAATTCGAACTCTCTGGATGATCGACCATCCGGCCATCGATATCGGCCGACTCGGATTCCGCTCCGAAAACGACGTGCGCCAGGTACTCTTTCGACGAGGATTGAACGTAATCGAGGAATCGGGTAGCTCGTCCGACTCCGGCCACGAGAACCCCGGTCGCCGCGGGGTCGAGCGTTCCTGCGTGGCCTATCTTTCGGGTGGAGAGGATCCGACGCAGCTTGCCGACTACGTCGTGGGATGTCCATCCCAATGGCTTGTCAACATTGATGAATCCGTGAATGTCCATGGCTGAGAACGTCTAGTTCTGATTCGCCGGCGTGGCGATTGAAGGTCGGATTTGCTCGGCAATGGTGTCGAGGAATCGTTGCCGCTCGGATTCATCGCCACTAAGCCGGCATCCAGCGGCTCGGCTATGGCCTCCGCCATCGAACAGGCCCGCGAGCTCCGATACATCCACCTCGTCGCCCAGGGAGCGCATGCTGACGCGCCATCCGTCCGGCTTTCGATAGAGCATCGCGGCAGCTCGGGCTCCCTCGGTGCCGGCGAGGAAGTTGACGATCCCTTCGGCCTCGGACTCGTCGGCACCGGATCGACTGAGCATATCTTCGGTCACTTCGGTCCAGATCAGATCGCCAGTGAAGGTGGTTTTGCCAAGGGCCTCGGCCCAGAGCTTCAACGTGGAGTAGGGACGGACTCTGAAGAGAGAGTCGACGATCTTATCCAGATCCGCACCGGCTCGCAAAAGTGTTGCACTTACTTCGAGCGTTCGCCCGGTGGTGCTGGGGGTTCTCAACCCGAGCGTATCGCCCTGGATTCCGGTCATCAACGTTGTGGCAATGGCCGGCGAGAGCTCGACTCCGAGATCCGAGAGAAGCAGGGTAAGAATCTCACAGGTTGCAGCTGCCTCGGCATCAAGCAGGTTGACATCCGCATAACGCGTGTTGGTTACGTGATGATCGATGTTGATGACATGTGCATTGGCTTTGGCGGCTTCGAGGAGTGCTGAACCTTCCGGACCTACCCGGTCTTCGTCAGCCGAATCGAGGAACACCACCAGATCGAACTGCTCGACATCGATGGCCGCGACTGGCTGGAGTTCGTCAATAGCTGGCAGGTAGCCGAGGTTTTCCGGCACAGTTCCCGGTCCCAGCGCCATCGAGATGGTTCGTTGATCGCCATTACACGCTTGCCGAAAGGCGAGGAGCGACGCAACTGCGTCCGCATCCGGGTTAGCGTGAGACACGAGCAGAATAGACTTTGAGCGCTGGATGGCTTCCCTGATCTGGGCCGATTCAGATGGGTAGTTCATCAATACTCCAGTCATACTGAGGTGACGAGGATTCGACTACAAGCGCGTGGACTCATCATCCTTTTTTTCGCTGGTGGTCTCGTCATCCTGCGGTTGGATTTCATTCAGCGTTCGCGTGATCTGCTCGGCATGTTCCATCGAGTGATCGAGCCGGAACCGGATTGAAGGAATGTGCCGGATGCGCATCCTTGGGGCTAGCAGACGCCGGATATACCCGGACGCTCCACTTAGCGCCTGGATCGTCTCCTGCTGCTCTTCTTCCGAACCGTACACGGACGTGTTCAGCGTAGCGTAACGCAGATCCGGGCTCATCTCGACATGGGTGATGCTCACCATTCCCAGTCGGGGATCCTTCATCTCGCTGGCCAGAATCTCACTTACGTGATCTCGAATCAAATCCCATACCTGCTGCCGTCTGCGACTGGACATGATGTACCACTCCTGTCTCGTCTTCGAACTCACGGTTTCAGCAAAAGAGCAGCGCAGAAGGGAGTACCCTCCTGCGCTGCCTGCATGCGCGTCTACAGTGATCGTGCAAACTCTTCGATGTGATAGAACTCGATCTGATCACCTTCTTCGATGTTGTTGAAGTTGGCAACCCCGAGTCCACATTCGTACCCGGTCTGAACTTCACGAGCATCATCCTTGAATCGTTTCAGGGATGAAACGGTGCCATCGTGGAGTACCGTACCGCTTCGAAGTACGCGAACCTTGGAGTTCCGGGCTGCTTTGCCGTCCAGAATATACAGTCCGGCGATAACTTCGCGATTGGGAAGCCGGAAGACCTGTCGGACTTCGGCGTACCCGTCCGTGACTTCACGGAATTCCGGCTTGAGAAGTCCGGACATTGCCGCGCGGACCTCGTCAACCAGA
>SLFF01000060.1 GCA_007124395.1 Thermomicrobiaceae bacterium
CCCAGAATCGAGAAGACCCCGACGACCAGCGCAATGTCATGCAACATGGCGATAATTGCACACGAGCCGTAGAGGAATGAGTTCTGCGTCTTCCGGAACGCGTAGGCGATGTAGAGCAGCACACCGATCGATGCCAGCACGATGGCGATCCCGGCGCGATTGCGGATCTCGGAGCCAAGGGTTGGACCAACGGATTGCAACTGCAACTCGGTGAAACTCCCGATTTCCGCCTGCAATGCAGCGTCGATCTCCGCCTTCTCCGGCGAACCCTGCTGAATCTCATCCATGCGGATCAGCATCTGGTTGTCGTCTGATTCCTGCACCCGGGTACCGGTGTATCCCTGTTCCTCGATCACGTTCTGAATAGCAATCGAGCTCGTGCCGGGCTCTACTTCGATCTCCCAGAGGGTTCCTCCGGTGAAATCGATCCCGAGCTGCAACCCGTTTATTGCCAGTGAGCCGAGGCCCGGAAGAATGATGGCCAGCGACAGCAGGAACCAGAAATAGCGTTTTCCGACGAGATCAAGCATTGGTTACGGTTGCTCCAACATGGATTCGATGTGACACGATGCGATGTGCGATGACGGCATCAGTCGTCACCCGCAGCGGCCTGTCGCTGTTGATCGTTGGTCTCAGGCGGCACTTCCATACCGAGCCACCATTCGGTTCGCAGCTTTGGAGATGTCAGCGCCATTCGCAAGAATGAGCGGGTGACGGTGATCGCCGAAAACATGCTTACCGCCACACCGATGAACAGCGTAAGCGCGAACCCCTGAATGATGCTGGCACCGACGTATTCGCCGAACCAGTAGAGGATGATGCAGGTGATCATGGTGGCGATATTCGAGTCACGAATAGATGGCCACGCCCGGTTGAAACCTTCTTCGATCGACTTCGTCAAGCTGTTGCCGAGTCGTAACTCTTCCCGTAATCGGGAGAAGATCAGAATATTGGCATCGACTGCCATACCGATTGAGAGGATCACGCCAGCGAGTCCGGCCAGCGTCAACACGACCGGGATGGTCCGGAACATGGCGAGGATGATCAGACCGTAAACGGCCAGCGCGAGCACAGAGAGCACGCCAGGCAGTCGGTAGTACAGGATCATGAACAACACTACGAGTGCCAGTCCGACGGCTCCGGCCTGGAGACTGGCGTCGATCGACTCCTGTCCCAGCGTGGGGCCGACGGTCCGGCTCTGAACGACTTCCAGCGGCACTGCTAGCGAACCGGCCTGAAGCTGCGCCACCAGGTTGTGAACTTCATCTCGCGCAGGTCCGGAGATCTGGCCGCGGTTGCTGATCGCTCCCTGGATAGTTGCAGTGGAAATGACTCGTTTATCGAGGACAACGGACATCGGCTGCTGCAGGTTGGCACTGGTGAAGGCGTGGAACGTCTGCGCAGCGTCCGAATCGAGCTCGAATCCGACAACCAGCCGGCCGATGTCATCCTGCTGAGGGTAGGCATCGGTCAGGTCTGCACCGGTGATGATCGTCTCGTAAACCGGTTCTTCGGATTCGGGCAGGGTTGCCGAGGGATCCTCGTCGAGTTCCGCTTCGATGATGTGATCTTCAGCCATTCCGGCGGTCGTATTGACGATCGAGCCCTCGGGAAGATATTCCCCCTGGGGATCGATGATCTCGAGGAGTGCCGTCTGGGCGATAACCTGGACCGCAGCCTCAGGATCTCCGACACCGGGTAGCTCGACAATGATCTGATCGTCACCTCGCGTCTGGATCAGCGGTTCGCTCACTCCAAGACCGCTAACTCGACGTTCAACCGTGTCCCGGGTGCCGGACAGCATCTCGTCGGTGACGTCCTGACCCTCGGGAGGCCGGGCCTCCATCACGACCTGCAAGCCACCCTGAAGGTCAAGCCCCTGATGAAAGTAGACGTTTTCCTTTAGCCCGAACGGGTCGGCGACGCCGCTGGGTAGGTTCAGCCAGCCAGCGATGAGCGTGATTACTATGATGATTGATAGTGTGATGCCTGGACGGTTTCGCAAAAGTGGAGCGCTCCTCGCGAACCTGCGTACGCGGCTCAGCTATAAAATCGCCGCGCATGATAAACATACCCACCTGCTGGCGGGCGGATCGAATTATAAGGTCGGGTCAGGACACTGTCAAAAGCGATCGTCCTGAACCATGGATCGGTAGAGATCGTGCGTCCGGATATACGATTCCACTGCAACTGGAACGTGATAGCGCAGCGGTTCGTCTTGCCGGACTCTGCGGCGAATATCACTGGAGGCGATCTGGATCAGTGGGACATCAATGAGATCGACCCGTCCACGTACCTCGGGAATTCGATGCTCGATGTAATCGGAATCGACTACGACGCCCGGGCGCAGGGCAACACCCAGTCGAACGTGCTGAACGAGCTCTCCCGGCTTGTGCCAGTAGGGAAGATCCCGATATGAATCCTGTCCCATAAGAAAGGTCAGCGTTGCGTCGGGGAAGCGTCGTTGATGCTCGCGCATACTCTCTGCGGTGTATGACAACCCCGAATTCTCCATATCGATCATCGAGATGTCGAAGTAGGGATCGCCGTCGATCGCCATTCTCAGCATGGCGAGTCGGTGCTCATCAGCGGTGATATCCTGATCTGTCTTGTGCGGAGGTCGTCCAGCTGGGAGAAAGAGCACGCAATCGAGATCGAGCCGGTATCGAAGCTCATCAGCGATGATGAGGTGCCCGTGATGAATCGGGTCGAAGGTGCCTCCGAATACCCCGATGCGTTGTCCATGACGCATACTCTGCTCCAGATTCCGATACTGGCCGGGCAGGATGAAGCCCGCAATTCGGAGTAGGATAACAGGAATCAACGCCCGAGTGACCGAACCAGGACTCAGCTGACGGCAGGAGCAACACAGGCATTGGAAATCTGGGAACCACCGAAGTCAACCGGAACCGAAGCTCCGCGACGAAAGCGTCCGGTCATCGAGGCCCCGAGACGTGCCTTGCCGGAGATCTGGCTGATGGTCGCGTTGCGTGCCGCAATTGTGATCGTGCTGCTCTCTGCCGTGGTGCTGGATCAGCTTCGGGCGCAGATGTCGTTCGTTGCACTGTTTCTGGTAGTGGGCCTCATTGTGATGCTCATTCAATCTGACAGAGATCAGACCCAGAAGCTGCGGCGTCAGGTGATCGTTGATCTGGTAACGCTGCTCATCATGGTTCCGGTGGCGGTGCTGAACGGGTTCGTTGCCGCGGAGCCGGGCGAATTGTTGCCAGCCGAGCAATCCTCGCTCTTGCAGACCACCGGAGGGCTACTGATAGCAGTGGCACTGCTCATCTGGCTCACCACCACACTATTCGTTGATGATCGGGCACTGCTGCCGGCGGTTATGTTGCCCGGGTTACTGATCATTCTGATGCTGACGTTCATCCTGCATGATTATCGGAGTCAGACGGTACTGGCGATGCTGACCGCCAGCTATCTGATCGGCGCAGCTGCGGTTGCGCTCGGCTTCTTCGTCGATGAACAGGTTCAGCGCTATGTTCCGCTCGTTTTCTACGGAGCTACCCTCGTCGCGGGAATGCTCCTGTTCGATCCCGGGCTGGGGAACCTTTTCGATCGAGAGGGAATGGTTCAGCTGTTTTCCGGGATGATGATCGTGATCGGGCTTGCCGCACTGTTCGTGACACCGAACCCGACGTTCGATAGTTTGAGTTTTGGAGGGTCAGGATCGAACGCCGCCAGGCGGGAGGCTGACCATCGTGCGAGGAGAAGTAGACGTGATTCACGCCGAGACGCTGCGAGCCGAGGTTGACTCCCGGTTTGACGACTATCTGGAAACACTGTTCGGACTGCTTCGGCAGCCATCGATCAGTGCTCAGGGTATCGGGGTTGATGAGTGCGCAGAGCTGGTGACGCAAACGCTTCGCGATGCCGGCATAGATGCCCGGATTCTGACGACGGAGGGCTCTCCAGTCGCCTATGGCGAAGTGGGGCCGGACGATGCCGAATTCACACTTCTGGTCTACGGACACTACGACGTTCAGCCACCGGAACCGCTGGACGAGTGGGATTCCGAGCCGTTCCAGCCGACCATTCGAAACGAGCGGATCTATGCCCGTGGCGTTGGCGACAACAAGGGCCAGTTTCTCGGGAGTATTCTCGCCTACAAGCTTCTCAGTGAGCTGGGGGCTGCTCCTCCGATCAAGCTCAAGTTTCTGATCGAGGGCGAAGAAGAGAATGGTTCGAAGAATCTCCGGGCGTTCGTCAAAGCTAATCGGGATCTGCTGAGTGCCGACGCGTTCTTCGCAGCCGATGGCCCGATGCACCCATCTGGACGACCAGTAGTGTTCTTCGGTGTCCGTGGAATGCTGGCCGCCGAGGTCAAGGTTCGGGGTGCCAATCGCGACCTTCACTCGGGCAATTGGGGTGGACCGATCCCGAACGGTGCCTGGAAACTGGTGGAATTGCTCTCCACGATGCGGACGCCGGATGGCCGTGCAGCCATCGAAGGTTTCTATGATGGGGTGACACCGCCGACAGATTTCGAGCGCAAACTTCTGGAAGAGATCCCGTTCGATGAAGCGGGAACCAAGGCCCACCTCGGCATCACCGAGTTCGATGGGCCGGCAGACATGTCCTACTACGAGAAGATCATGATCCAGCCGACATTCACCATTCCTGGTATCAACTCCGGGTACACCGGGGCGGGCAAGAAGTCAGTGATCCCGTCCGAGGCCGTCGTTCGACTTGAGAGTCGCCTAGTGCCGGGTCAGCAGCCGGATCAGGTGCTGGAGGCGATCGAGCAGCACGTCCGGATGTACATCCCCGATGCAGAGATCACGAAACTGGCTGGACAACCCCCCTCGAAGACATCTCCCGAGCTACCGGTGTCCCGGGCTGCAGTGGCGGCCATGGAAGAGGCCTACGGGGTGGCTCCGGTGGTGATGCCGCTGCTGGGCGCAACGGCGCCGAACTACGTGTTCACCGATGATCTCGGCTTGCCGGCGATCTGGACCACCTATGCCAACTATGATGAGGACAATCACGCACCGAACGAGAACATGACGCTGCGAGCCTTCCGGGATGGCATCGTGGCGAGCGCGGTCCTCTTTCAGCGCATGGCCGAAGTTGACGTAACGTAGTTAAGCACGACGAGCGGGAAGCTAATCTTCCCGCTCCGCTGTCAGGCTGGTGTCGTGTTCGTTGGCCTTATTCGGCTTCTTTCGATAGCGAAAGTCGCAGAACGGGGCACCCTGCATAATGGTCTGGGTTCTTGTGAGTTCGACGTCTGGTGCGAACCCTTCAATTAGCGAGAAATCCCGGTTGCAGGAGAGCAATGCTCCCTTGTCCTGCATACCGAGCGCGCGGTACATCTCGGCGTAGCGACATCG
The DNA here is from genome assembly GCA_007124395.1 of Thermomicrobiaceae bacterium. GTDB lineage: Bacteria > Chloroflexota > Chloroflexia > Thermomicrobiales > Thermomicrobiaceae > SLMJ01. Next base: position 5,349 of record SLFF01000060.1, read on the forward strand.
AGTGACGTTGTAGTCGAACTGCTCGTCGTTGAGTTCCAGTACCTCGATCTCCAGTGCGTTGCCCTGAATCCAGTATTTCATCGATTCCCGGAAGTGGTGGAG